>DQVB01000495.1 GCA_015661985.1 Planctomycetota bacterium
CCTTCGGGCACGTTGTTGTGTACGCCGTAGACGTAGCGGCGATGCTGGTCGGTTTCCCCAAGCAGTACTGCCAGGAAACTCCGACCGTCGAACTCGGCAACAGCGGGCCGGCGGCCGGCCGCATCGAGCAGCGTGGGCAGCAGATCGGCGTATTGCACCAGCGCATCGGTGCGCCGACCCGGCTTGATTTGGCCAGGCCAACGCGCAACCATCGCCGTATGCAACCCGACATCCCAATTGGTCCACTTGCAACCCGGAAACTGGCCGCCCTGTTCGGAAGTGAACAGCACGAGCGTCTGGTCGGTCACGCCCACTTCGTCCAGCACACGTAACAGGTCGCCCACCTGAGTGTCCATATACGTGATCTCCGCCAGGTAGCGGGCGAAATGCCGGCGAGTAAGCGGCGTATCGGCCAAGTACGGCGGCAACGCGAGCCGGCCCGGCGGATACTGGGACGGGTCGCCCATCACCCAGGGCACGTGCGGCTCGACCAACGCGACGACCAGGCAGAACGGCCGGCCGCGGTCACGCGTTACGAACTCGCGAACCGGGCCCAGATCGTGTGGCCGAGTCGGATTGCGCACACAGTTGCGATCAAACCCGCCGACCAGCTCGAACGGAAACGCCTGGGGCGGCTTCACATGCACCTTGCCCGCCAATCCGACCCGATAACCCAGCGGCTGCAGATAGTGCGGCATGCTGCGAACCGTCGGCAGGCTGGCCGAATGATTCCACGCACAGCCGTTGCGCATCGGGTACTGGCCTGTAAACAATTCCGCCCGGCACGGCTGGCACATCGCCTCGGACAGATACGCGCGGTTGAATATCAGACCCTGCGAGGCGAGCCGGTCGATGTTCGGTGTATGGGCATTCCGACCCCCGTAAATGGGCAAGTCGCTGTAGGTGCAATCGTCGGCCATGATGATCAAGAAATTGGGCTGCTCCGGCGCGGCAGCCGCGCCCGCCGGCGCCCCAAGCAAGAGCGCAAGGCACAAACACCGCATGACAACACGTACTCTCTCCATCCTTCACCCACCCGACTGGTGAGGGGCTGACCGCAAAACACGCCTCGGCCACTCCAGGGCGCCCCGGTCGCCCGTAGCGCAAAATAGTAACATGCCTGACGTACACAGCAACGGGGCTCAAGCGCGAGATCTTCAAGGATTGGATCCGCTTGGCCTCTTGCCAGGTGAGAGAATCGTAGCCTGGCCCTCCTGAGCCGTGTTCTGGTGCGCCTTGCGAGCGAAATGCGCCCCGGCTCGGGGAGGCGAGGTATACGAGTGGCGCTGTCCAGCTACAATAGGGAAGGGGATCTGTGCCGGGCTGGCCGGACGCCCCCCAGGGGATCCGCGCGCGTGGTGAAAGGATGGCGTGACGGTCTGATGTCTGAAGTGTTGCTGATCAACATGCCCTTCGCCCATCTCCGCTGGCCCACGCTCGGCCCCAGCCTCTTGAAGGCGGCCCTGGGCCAGCGTGGGATCCGCTGCGAGGTGGCGTACTTGAATTACGATTTTGCTGAGCGGATCGGTTTGGAGCAATACAACTGGATTGCCGACCAATGGGCCTTTGTGCTGGGCGGCGAACGCCTTTTCGCGCGGCATTATTTCGGCGGCCGGCTGCCGGACGACGAGGCATTTTTTCAGGATGTGTTGCGACGGGCCGAACCGGAGTTGACGGCCGAGGAGCGTCGCCAGTACGAATGGGTGGCAAGTCGGGTCGGGCCGTTCCTGGACGAGGTTTGTGCATCACGAGATTGGTCCCGCTACGCGCTGGTCGGCTTCACGGCCACGTTCCAGCAAACCATGGCGTCGCTGTGTCTGGCCCGGCGGATCAAGCGGTTGCATCCCGAGGTGCGGATCGCGTTGGGCGGCGCCGCTTGCGACGGGCCCATGGGTGTGGAACTGGCCCGCCAGTTTCCACTGCTAGACTACGTGTTTCTGGGTGAGGCTGATTGGAGCTTTCCGCTGCTGGTGGAGCGGCTCTTGGGCGGCGAACCCGTGGGGCCGCTCCCCGGCGTTGTGGACCGTCCGGCGGGCCACGCGGCGGACGGGGAAATCTGTAGCACAGGCCAGCCGCCTCTGGTTTGGAATCTGGACGCGCTACCGTACCCGGATTTTGACGAGTACTTCCATCGCCGGCGCTCCAGCCCGCTGGCACCGGAGATCGACGCCCTGCTTTTCTTCGAGAGCTCGCGCGGCTGCTGGTGGGGCGAGAAACACCATTGCCTCTTCTGCGGGCTCAACGGGAGCCGTTTGGCCTATCGGAGCAAGACGTCCGAGCGAGTGGTGGAGGAACTGCGGTACCTGCTCCGGCGGTACCGTTGCCGCCGGGTATGTTCGGCCGATAACGTCTTTGACTACCGTTACTTCGCCACGCTGCTACCGCGGCTCCAGGCCGCCGGTCTCGACCTGTCCTTTGTCTACGAACTGAAGCCGAATCTCACTCGCCGTCAGGTCCAAATGCTGCTCGATGCAGGGCTGGCAGCGGCCCAGCTGGGGATCGAAACGTTCAGCAGCACGATCCTCGAGCGGCTCCGCAAAGGGACTCGGGCGATCCACAACCTTCAGGCGCTGAAGTGGTTCACCGCCGCAGGGATCGAAGTGCAGTGGAACCTGCTGTACGGCTTTCCAGGGGAAGACCCGGCCGAGTACGAGGCCCTGACCGCGCTGCTGCCCTCCCTGTTTCATCTCGCCCCGCCGGTGGCTATCGGCCAGGTGCGATTGGACCGCTTCTCGCCCTACTTCCAAGATCCGGCCCGTCACGGCATCGTCCGGCCGCGAGCTGACCGCGCCTTTCGTTACGTTTTCCCCTTTCCCCAAGAGGTGTTGGATCGGATCGCCTACCATTTCGAGTACGAGTACGCTGACGGTCGCAACCCGTTGGAGTACGCATCGCCGATGATCCGGACGGCCACACAATGGCAGTCGCTGGGCGGCACGGTCACGCTTCGCCAGTTCGACCGTCCCGACGGCCTGCTGATCCTCTCCGACACGCGTCCTTCGGCCACGGCCTTTCAACACCGCCTTGTGGGGCTCGAACGACTGATCTACCTGTTCTGCGACGCCGGCCGGCCGCTGCGGCGGGTCGTCGAGTACTCCCGAGCTTGCCAGGCCGGGCGAACAGCAAACGAACCGAAGTTGAAAGAGCTGTTGGACCGGTGGGTGCACGAGCGGCTCATGGCCTGTCTGGACGGACGGTATATCAGCCTGGCCCTGGAAGCAGACCAACACAAAAGAAGATCCGAAGATTCGCCCGCCGGGCGCTGCGAAGTGGCAATGGAGTTGGAAGACGGACAACAGGATGACTGATCGTTCCGGCGTCGGTCCTGACGATCCACACGGATGAACACAGACGGACACGGACTGGCGTAAAGGGACGTTTACTGTCAGGTGTGGACTATGGCTGATCCAGAACGGCTGATTCCGAAACATGGCGGATACCGGAAGCTGAAGACGTTTCCACCGGCCCAGTTGATCTGCGACGTGACGGGCCGCTTTTGTGATTGCCGTGTTGAGCGGCCCAGTCGCGCGCACGGCCGGATGATCCAGGCGGCGCGGAGCGGAGTGGAGAACATCGCCGAAGGGGGCCGGGCATCAGGCGCGTCGAAGAAAATGGAACTGAAGCTTCTGTGTTCAGAGCCCTACTACTCACAGATGTGTGCGGCGGGCGAGCATCTTTTGGTTTGGGGGGTAGCCGGCTGGAAGCCTGCGCCCGGTCAGGATGGGCTCTCGGGCCGTTGCAGCGCCGGGTTGGGTAGGGGGGGAGCTCGCTTGTCAGCGGAGGCGATATCCCAAGGTCGATCAAGCGGCCTCAGCCGACCCCGGCTCGTCGAACTGTTCCAACCACTGTTCATCCTCGACGCCCGGATCCCACTGCGGCTCAGCCTCCGTCGGCCCGTGATGAACAGGCTCGGCCTGAGACGGCTCGTCGTCCTCCAGTGGCGCCAACTGGTAGTCCCCGTCGATCTGGTCCTTCTGGTCCGCCGCTGGGGGCGTGTTGCCGTCCCCTGACGGCTCGGGCCGCGAGCGCTTTGGCGGTTCAGCTGCCCGGGCGGGTTCAACCCAGCGTTGGAACTCAGGGGCCCGCCTGCGGGCTTTCTCAGCTGCTGAATTCGAGGCGCTTTGGACATCGGGCGCCGGGGCTGCGGTTTCCGGCTTCTCTGGCGGCCCGTCGTCGTCGGCCGGGGAGGTCGAATCCGCTGCCCCGGCTGGCGTCTGTGGGGCGGCTTGCCGTCGCGCTTTGCGTTTCGGTCGGCGGCGAGTCTTCGGCGTTGCACTTGCGCGGCGCGCGGAGGGCGCCCGGGCGGTTTGTTCATAGCTCGGCAGTGGGACGACCGGCACGTCGAGGCCTTCGAAGATGGCTGCGATGTGCTCGTGGCAGGTGAACACGAGCACCTGATGGCCCCCGTCGGCGAAGCGGGTGAGAAGTTCGGCAGCTGCACGGGCTCGAGGGTTGTCGAAGTTGACCAGCACATCGTCCAAGATCACGGGCAGTCGCGCACCGCCACGGGCGAAGGTATTGGCCACGGCCAGCCGCAGCGCGAGGAAGAGCTGTTCTCGTGTGCCTTGGGAGAGCCCTTCCACGCAGAGCGGTTCACCGTCGGCGGTATCCACAAACAGCACATTCTCGCCGAGCGGTGTCCAGACGCGCCGGTAGCGCCCTTGGGTGATCTGCTCCAGGTAGCCAGACGCTTCGCACAGCGTCTCCGGTTGCCGCTTTTGTTCATAGTCGCTGCGGATGGCATCCAACAGGTGGGCGGTGGCGGCCAGGGTTTTCCATCGGTCGATGGCTTGGGCCAATCGGGCTTCGACCGTGGCCAGCTCGAACCGTTTGGCCGCTGGCCGACGGTCCCCGGACAGCTGGCCCAGCTGTTCGGCCAACTGCCCGCGGCGTTCGAAGCGCTGGCGCAGCTGGGCCTCGGCCGATCCCAGTCGGTCCAGCACTTGCTGGCGGTACCCGGTCAACTCGGTTCCGGGGTGCCCGTCCAGCATTTCGGCTATCTCGTCTTCGGTCGTCCGGCGGGCCAACGCGGCGTCGATCTCGCGCTGGATGGTTTCTCGCCGCAGCCGCAGTTCGCGGACCCGGCTGGCTCGCTCCGCCAGCTGGCGCAGCCCCTCGACGTCGTTGGCGCCGGCCCGTCGCAGGATCCGCCGTCGCCGAGCGCGCAGCCGCGTGACGGCCCTTTGCTCCCGCAGCGCCTGTCGGCGGACCCGCTTGGCCTCATCGCGAAGCTCGTCCCTTCGCGTGCGGAGTTCCTTTTGTTCGGCTAGCTCTTGCCGGAGGCTGTTGATCTGCTGCACCGGATCCTGCTCGGCGCCCCCCGCCCCCGTGTGGGCGACGATCTCCGCCAGTTGCCCGTTCAGCGCTTCCAGCTGGCCGGTGCGCTGTTGCAGCTCTTCGTAGGCCAACTCCAGGCGGCGACTGAGTTGGACAATGCGGTCCGAGGCGGCCGTCAGGCGACGAACCTGCTTCGGCGAAAGCTGGCCAGGCAGGCCCACGGCAGCCAGGACATCATGCCAGCGGTCGCGGGCAGCCTGCCGTCGCGATTCCAGCTCCCCCAGCTGCTGGCCCGCCGCTTCGGCTTCCTGCTCGGCGGCCCGTCGTTGGGCGTCCAGGGGCAACAGGGCTTCGAGGGCTTCCAGCTGCTGTTGGGCAGTGTCCAGCTGGCCTCGGATCTGGTCCGGCTGCAAACCCGCCTGGCGGTCGAACTGCTCCCGCTCCCGCTCGGCACTTTGAATCTGGCCCCTCAACAGCCACAGCTGCTGCTGGCAGTTGTCCAGCCGCTGCGCCGCCAGCCGCTCCAGTACGAACTTGGCCGTCACAGCCGCGACCATGAGCACGATGCCCAGCGTGCCCAGCCCCCAGCCGGAGGAGAGGCCCACCAGCGACGGGGCCAACAGGCCGAGAAACAGGCCCACCATGCCGGCCGCGAAGCTTCCGCCCAATGCCACCAGCGCCCATGTGGGCAGAACCCGGCCATGGGCCAGCGATCGGCTCTTCTCCTCCAACTCCCGGCCATACCGGCGCATCTGCTCCAACCGCTCGTCCATCTGCAGCCGGCGGCGCAGCCGGGCCACCTCCGCCCCGTATTGCTCCATCGCGGCGGCCAGTTCGCTCTGGCCACACTTTTCCAGCGTTTTCTGGATCTCCGTGGCCAACTGCCGGGCCCGCTGTTCGGCCGCTTCGCGCCGCTGGCAAAGCTGGGACCACTCCCGCTCGGCCCGGCGCAGCGCGGCGGCCGGTTGTTTCAAGGCCTTCAAGGTCGCTGACCTCAGCGATCGAACGGCTTCGGCCTGCAGTCCGTCCTCCAGTCCGGAGCGGCGCTTGGCATGGCTCAGGCGTTCTTCCAGCCGCGCAATCTCCCCCTCCAACTCCGCGATCCGTTTGCGCAGCTGGTCCACCCAGGCTTCCTGACCGGCCAACACCTCGATCCGGGGCGCCCAATTCCAAAGGGCTTCGTTCACCGGCAGCCCGCACGCCTCCTCGCGCAGAGCACGCCAGCGCTGTTTCAGTTGGCTGGCCGCCGCGTCGCGCTGGCGCAGTCGGTGGTCGAGAGCTTCCAGGTCGGCCAGCGCTCGTTCCGGATCGCCGTCGACAGAGCCCACATCGGCCAACTGTTCGTCCAGCGCCCGGCGCTGGTGCCATCGGTCCTGAACGGCCAGCGCCAGCTCGGCCACGGCCGCCTCGTGCCGCAGCCCGTTGACCGACTCCTTCAGATGCTCGACCTCGCGGTCCACCTGAGCCTGCTCGGCAACCAATTCGGCGTAATCGGCGGTCAGCCGATCCAACTCGGCCACTTCCCGGCGGAGCCTGTCCCGACGGGCCACCAGCTCGGCCAGCTCGCCACCGCCGTCGGCCCCCACAAGCTGGCTCCGCCAGGCGTGAAGCCTTTTGGCCACCTCGCCGAGCGACACGCCATCCTGGCCCATGCTCAACTCATACAGCAGTGTCGCAGCCTCCGTATCGCTCAGCGTCCCCAACTCCTGCAGCTCGCGCAACCCGATGGCGAACACGTTGTTGAACGTCGCCTCGTCGACGCCCGCCAAAAGAGAAGACAACGTGACCTCACCCGCGCCGCGGCCGTCCGGGCCGAACAGTTCCAAACGCTCTTCACCCCGCCCGTCGGCCGCCACGTGCCGCCGGATCTCGACCGGGCCGTCTGCCCCGATGACCCACAACCGCCCGCCGGCCCGCCCACGTCGACGCGGCGCCATGTACCGCGCGCGCTTGGGCGAAAAGCCGTAGAACATGGCCCGGACCCACTCCAGCAGCGTTGTCTTGCCCGCCTCGTTGGGACCGAAAAAGACGTTCAGTCCCTCGGACAGGTCCGCAAGCTTCAGCTCGCTCCAGACCCCGTAACCGTGCACTTCCAGTGCGGCGATCTTCACGATTGGGGCTCCTCCCCGCTGAGCAACCCGGCGCCGAGCAGCGCTGCCTGGCGCACGATCCGTTCCCTTTCGGCCCCATCACCCTCGACCACAGCGGCCAATTCCTCCCCGAGCGGCCCGGACGGCAGGAACGTTCGCCACTGAAGGGACCGATCCGCATCCGCCCGAAACTCGCTGGCCGCCCGCAGGAAATCGCCCCGTACCGTATCCTCTTCGTGCCAATCCGAGGGCAACGGCGCCGAGGCGTCGACCTCCAGCGAAACACTCCACGCCGCCGGGTCGGCCCCGCCATAACGTTCCCGCAACCCGCCCAGCAGCCGAGACGTCGTGCCGGGATCCGTCAACTGAACCAACAGCCGCGCAGCGCCACGGACCGTCCAGCTGACCAGCAGCGTCCGCTCCGAAGCGCCGCCCAGCAGGCCCTGCATCCGCTCGTCGAGCGCCGCTTCGAGCTCCCGCAAATCCGCACCGGCTTCCAATTCGACGTTCTCCTCAAGCCAGCGCACCTCATCGGTCAACACGCGATCCAGCCGCACATGGCCATCTTCGTCCACGCGCACTACCGTGCAACCGTGCTCGCCCCCATGGCTCGGCCGCCGGCCTTGCGGACTGCCCGCGTAGTGTACCACCGGGGACGCAGAGCGCAGCGTCTCGGCGCGATGGCGGCCCCCCAAGGCCCAATAGTCGATCGCCCCGCCTTTCGCTCTCCGCCTGGCGACCCGACCGTGACCGACGGCAACCGAGAAACATTCCTCCTTGGCAATACGTTCCGTCCCTCGGCCCACCGACTGACCCCTCGTTCGGCTGGCCCCGACCAACCGCGCCACGCGAACCGGGCCCTGCTCGAAGAACCACTCGGTCATTTGCCCCACGGGAAAGACGTGCACGCTGTCCGGAAGCCGAACTGCCGACGGCCACCGATCCGGCGAGTCGATCCGGCCCCCAGCCCAATAAACCGGCACCCCGCTGGCGGCCAGCCGCTCGAATTGGGCCGCTAGAAACGCTACGGCCCGCGGCCCGGCTCGCACCGGATCGAGCAGATCGCCACAAAGGACCAGAAAGCTGGCCTCCTCGGCCAACACCGTCTGGAAAACCCGCTCCGCTGCTCGATAAGGGGACTCCAGCAGGATATCTGCCAGCCCTTCAGGGATATCGGTAACACCGGAAAAGGGCGATTCCAGATGGAAATCACCTGAATGGACGAAGA
>DQVB01000399.1 GCA_015661985.1 Planctomycetota bacterium
GCCCCACGGTGTCCAGGATCGCCGTGACCGTACGCCGCCCCTTGGCCAGGATAGCCCCGACCAGCAGCACCAGAGGGCGTCGAAAGCTCGGCGCGGTAAAAGCAACACAGAAGGCCGTCAACAATGCCTCAGCGGCGGTTGGCGACGGAAACAGAAACAGACTCCCCGACACAACAGTAATCCCCGTTGTGTCACCCGAGCGGAGTCTACCGCTGTTGTGCCACCCCTGGCCCCCGACAGGAACCACCACGAGACCCCGCAAAATCGGCAAAAGTCGAGCGTAGAGGCTGTTTCAAGACCTTCGTGCCGCTGGGCACTGGAGACCTGCGGTCGGAGGATGTGCGGGGTCAGGAGACCCGCGCACAGCGCTGAGTCGGGGGATGTGCGGGTTCGGCAGGGCACTGGAGACCTGCGGTCGGGGGATGTGCGGGGTCAGGAGACCCGCGCACAGCGCTGGAGACTCGCGCACAGCGCTGGGGGTCAGGAGACCTGCGCACAGCGTTTGGGTTGTGCCACCCCAGGCCCCCGACAGAAACCACCCCGGGACCCCACAAAATCGGCGAGAGCCGAGCTGAGGCACGTGTCAGGCCATGAATACCGACCCGACTGAACAATCGGCGCACCTGGCACCCAACCGGGACCAAAGGTAACTAGCGGCCCGCATCCCGGTGCAGTGGGCCGGGGCCACCTGGCGGACGCCGTACCGCTCCAGGGCCGCCAGAGTCGCTTCCAGCCGGGGCGGTTTGGCACGTACCAGATGCATGCCGCCGAAGACGGCCACGATCGGCCGCCCGTTGGCCAGTTCAGCGACGTAGTCCAGCGTGTTGACCACCCCGGCATGGGCACAGCCAAGCACGACCAGGACACCCGCGGCGGTCTCGATGAACAACGCCTGGTCGTCGGTCAGCGGGTCGGGCTGCTGGCAGTCTGCGTCGCGAAAGAAGGCCCCGCCGGTGTCTTCGAATGCGTTTCGCCGCGGGATCTCGCCGGTCACATGCACACCTGGAACCAACTCGAGGGGTTGGCTGGCCCAAAGCAACGGCCCGGCGTGCTGCTGGAGCGCCTCGCGGCATGGGCGAGGGATGCCGATTTCCCGATGGGGCGGGCGCTTCTGGCGGGCAAACTTCTCGTTCAGCGCCGCACGATGAAGGCAAACGGGAACCTGAGGGTTGCGATTCAGCACCGCCGCCAGACCACCGGTGTGATCGAAGTGGCCGTGGCTAATCACCACCAACTCCGTACGGTCCAGCGGAACGTCGAGCTCCCGGGCATTATGCTCCAGCACCTTGCCCTGGCCCGTGTCAAAAAGCAACAGATGGCCGTCCGCCTCGATCCAGAAGGCCAGCCCGTGCTCGCCCAGTACGCCCGCCTTCCCAGCGGTGTTTTCGGACAGGACCGTAATGCGCAGTGTGCCGATCATAATGTCACATGCAGGCAGGTGGGGCGTGTCTTCAGCGATGCAAAGGACTCATGCGGTCGGCCATTCCCAGCCAGCGGGCTGGCTTTCAACCGCATTCGGCGTCCAGGATCCCGCGGACGATCTTGGAAAACGCGTCGGCCGCCGTTGACCGCGGCGCGCTGTCCAGGATGGCCCTTCCGCTGTCGGTGGCCATGACCACATCGGGGTCCAACGGTATTTGGCCCAGGAAAGGGGCGTTCATTTCCCGGGCCAAAGCCGCCCCGCCACCCCGCTTGAACAGGTCGATGGACGCTCCGCATTTCGGGCACACCAGCCCGCTCATGTTTTCGACCACGCCGAGCAGGCGGATCCCCACGGTACGGCAGAAGGTGATGCAACGCCGCACGTCGGCGACCGCCACGTCCTGCGGTGTGGTCACCACAATCGCCTCCGCCTCAGGGGCCAACAGTTGGGCGATCGATAGCGGCTCGTCGCCGGTGCCCGGCGGCGAATCGACTACCAGATAGTCCAGTTCCCCCCACTGGACCTCCGTGAGGAACTGGCGGATCACCCCGTGTTTCATCGGTCCGCGCCAGATCACCGCGTCGCCGCTTGTAGGCACCAGGAAGCCGATGGACATCACCTTAAGCCTTTCGTCCACCTGGGCCGGTATCATTTGCTGGCCAACGGCCCGGACGGTTTGCCCCTCGAGCCCCACCAGCCGAGGGACACTGGGGCCGTGCACGTCGATGTCCAACAGGCCTACGCGTTTTCCTTGCCGGGCCAAGGCCACCGCCAGGTTCACCGCTACGGTACTCTTTCCCACGCCGCCTTTTCCGGAAAGGATCAGCAGCTTGCGGTGGATTTCGCGTTTGCGCTGTGCCAGTTTCTGCTCCCACTCGGTCTGCTTCCGCTGCTGAGCCCCGTCGATGACCGGAAGCTGTTTTTCTGAACGCTCCATTTGAATCTCCCCATGTTCGGTAGCTGGTTTCGACCAAGGCATCATGGTGGGTCGTCGGCCCGCCTGACGGCGTCCCTCGCCCCCCGGCGCGTTGGATCACCCCGTGTTCGATGTCAAGGCGCTACAAAACGACAAACGGACTCGGCTTGCTCAATCTGGGCGCCACTTCGGACCAAAGCCGGCGGATGTCGGCCGCGGCACCCCGGCCGGTATATTCCACGACCGCCATTTGCCGCACCTGGGCCTGGGTCACAGCCGGATCGTAGCGCACGCGGCCCGCCACGGGGAGGCCGCGCGAGCGGGCCTCGGCTTCGATCCGTTCGGTCATCTCCGGGTGCACATCCCATTGATTCACCGCCACCACCGCCGGGAGCCCGAAATGGGCCGCCAGATCGGCCACCCGGCCCAAATCGTGCAGGCCGCTCAAGGTGGGCTCCGTCACAATCACTGCGAGGTTGGTTGCCGTCATGGAAGCGATCACGGGGCATCCGATTCCCGGCGCGCCGTCGATGATCACCAGGTCGAGCCGTTCGGTCGAAGCCACCTTCTTGGCTTCGGTGCGTACCACATGGACCAGCTTGCCGGTGTTTTCCTGAGCAATCCCCAGCCGGGCATGGACCATGGGACCGCAGCGAGTTTCGGAAACGAACCATTGGCCGCTGACTGCCGGGGAAAAGTCGATCGCCTTCTCCTCGCAGAAGTACGCGCACACGCCGCATCCTTCGCAGGCCATCGGATCGACGCGGAACGTCTTGGGGACTCGCCCGTTGCCCGGTCCGTCGAAGAAGACGGCGTCGAAGCGGCACAGCTCTTCGCATTTGCCACAGGCCGTGCAATGTCCGGGCTTGATCCGCGCCTGCGAGCCGCCCGAAAAGTTCTCACGCCGAAGGACCCGCGGCTCCAGCAGGAGATGCAGATCCGAGGCGTCCACGTCGCAGTCGGCCGCCACACACCGCCCGGCCAACACAGCAAAGGAGGCGACGATCGATGTCTTGCCCGTCCCCCCTTTGCCGCTCATGACCACCAGCTCGTTCACGCCGATTCCTTTCCTGGAGCTCGAGCGGATTCCAGCAGTCGGGAAAACTGCGTGCGATACTGGTCCGAAAAGTCGCAGGCCAGCACGCCGCGGGCGTAAGCTTCAGCCAGCTTCCGGTCGTCGGGGATCTCGGCCAGGATCGCGACCCGCTGGGCCTCGCAAAACGAACGCGTCGGCCGGCCGTCTTCGGTCGCCCGGTTGATCACCACCCCGAAGGGCAACTTCAACGCCCGCACCATTTCCACGGCCAACTTCAGGTCGTGCAGCCCGAACGGCGTCGGCTCGGTGACCAGGAGCACGAAGTCCGCCCCACGCAGGGATTCGATCACCGGACAGGAGGTTCCCGGCGGGGCGTCGATCACCGTTACCTCGGCCTCGAACCGGACCGCCTTGACGGCCCGAATCACCGGCGGGCTCATCGGTTCGCCCACGTTCAACAGCCCGCGGGCAAACTGAATCGAACCGGCCTGCCCCGTCTCCACCACTCCGATAGGCCGGGAAACCTCGGTGATGGCCTTCTCCGGGCAAACCAGCCAGCAGCCGCCACAGCCGTGACAAAGCTCCGGATACACCAGCACCTGCTGGCCCACCAGGGCAATAGCGCTGTACTGGCAGATCTCGCCGCACCGGCCGCAGAGCGTGCATCGCTGGTGGTCCACCTGGGGCACCAAATTGCCCACCGTTTCCCGCTCGGTGATCTGCGGGCGGAGGAAAATGTGCCCATTCGGCGCTTCCACGTCGCAGTCCAGATACGCCACGCTCAACCCGCGCCGCGAGGCAACGTAAGCCAGGTTGGTGGCTACGGTCGTTTTCCCCGTGCCGCCTTTGCCGCTGGCTATGGCAATCTGCATTCTGAGTCCCGTCGGTTGGAAGGCACCTTTGCGCAGGGTGAGCAACGGGGCGGCCGACCGCCGGAGCAACCGGCCGCCATCGCCACCACTTCCAGCACCGGGCCTTACGACTCCTTCGATTTAGCCTCAAGTTCTTCGATCCGCTGGTTGATCTCATCCAGCGTTCGAGAAAGCCCCGAGGCTTGCTGTTTGAGCCACTCGATTTCCTGCTCGGCGCTCACCCCCGGCGGAGCGATGTACGGCTCTGGCGCCGCTCCCCAAGCGCCGAAGGCGGGCCAACCCCAGGCGGCCCGCTGCCAGCCGGGCAGGCCGGTGGCCAGGAACCAATGCCGCCAGCCGCGA
>DQVB01000106.1 GCA_015661985.1 Planctomycetota bacterium
CGCCTCGGCCGCCAGGGGCGCCGCTTCCAGCCGGGCCGGCGGCCCGGCGGATGGCACGAGAACTGGGCGTCGATCTGTCTGCTCTCCAGGGCACGGGGGCCCGCGGCCGCATTACGCCGGAAGACGTGCGCCGCGCGGCCGAAGGACAACGCCCAGCAGCGGTCGATCAAGTGCCGGCCGAAGCGGTCGAGTCGCCGCCGGGCGAGCCCGGCCGGGACAAATGGGGGCCCGTCCGCACGGAACGTTTGTCCAAGATCCGCCGTACCATCGCCGAGCAGATGAGCCTGGCGGCCCGCACGATCCCCCATGTGACCAACTTCGACGAGGCCGACGTCACCGAACTGGAGCAGCTGCGCAAGAGCGTCCCCCAAGGTTTTCTGGGCGACCAGATCAAATTGACTGCCATGCCCTTCGTGCTGAAGGCCGTGGCCATCGCCTTGCGCCGCCATCCGGTGTTGAATGCCAGCCTGGATCTGGAGGGCGGCCAGATCGTCTACAAGGAGTACGTTCATGTAGGCGTTGCTGTGGACACGCCGCGAGGCCTGGTGGTGCCCAAATTGAGAAACGTCGACCGGATGAGCATCCCCGAGATCGCCCGCGCCCTGGCAGAACTGGCCCAGCGAGCCCGGGGCGCCGAGTTCGGCATCGAGGAACTCCGGGGCGGTTCTTTCACGGTCAGCAACCTGGGCGCCGTGGGCGGGATTTACAGCACGCCGATTATCAACTACCCCGAGGTGGCCATCCTCCTGGTGGGCCGATCCCGCTGGACGCCCGTGGTTCGCGACGGCCAAGTCGTACCGCGATTCATGATGCCCTTGAGCCTGTCCTACGACCACCGCCTGGTGGACGGTGCCAACGCCGCCCGTTTCCTCAACGGCGTGATTGACCTTCTCCAATCGCCTGCTAAACTGCTGCTGGCCGATTGAGCACATCGGCTCACCGCACCCGTGGCGCCGCATTGGTCTACTCGAGCAAGGCTGAAACGAGCATGGAAACGCAATTGGCCGTCATCGGTGGAGGCCCAGGCGGGTATGCCGCCGCGTTCCTGGCCGCCGATCTGGGCATGGACGTGGTGCTGGTGGATCGCGAACCCAGGCTGGGCGGCGTGTGCCTCCTGCGCGGCTGCATCCCCTCGAAGGCCTTGCTCCATGTGGCCAAGGCGATGGCAGAGACCCGGGCCCTGGAGCAGTGGGGCGTGCGCTACGGCGACCCACAGGTCGACCTGGAGAGAATGCGGCGGCAGAAGGAGAAGGTGATCGCCACACTCAGCGGTGGCCTGGCCCAGCTGGCCCGGCGGCGCAAAGTCCGCCTGGTGCGGGCCAAGGCGGTCTTCGAAGACTCGCGCACGCTGCGCCTGGAGCCGGCCGGCGACAAACCGCCCAAGGACCGCTCGGTCCGTTTCCGCCACTGCGTGCTCGCCAGCGGCTCTCGACCCCTCCAGATCCCCGCGCTGGCGACCAGCTCGCCCCGGGTGATGGACTCGCGCATGGCACTCGAACTGCCCGAAGTGCCCCATTCGCTCTTGGTGGTCGGCGGTGGCTATATCGGGCTCGAGCTGGGAACCGTCTACGCTGCGTTGGGCACCCGGGTTTCGGTGGTGGAGATGACCGGCGGGCTGTTGCCCGGCGTGGACCGCGATCTGGTGCGACCCCTGCAGAAACGTCTGGAGGAACAGTTCGAAGCTATCTGGCTCCAGACGAAAGTCGCCTCCCTGGACGCCGGCCGGGACCACGTGTCGGTCACGTTTGAAGGCAAGGCCGACCCCGGCATGCGCCGCTTCGATCGGGTGCTGGTGGCCGTGGGCCGAGAGCCGGACACCGAAGGCCTGGGGCTGGAGAACACGCGCGTCGAAGTGGACAGCCGCGGGTTCGTGGTGGTCGACCTCCAGGGGCGGACGGCCGATCCGCACATCCTGGCCATTGGCGATGTGGCCGGCCAGCCGATGTTGGCCCATAAGGCTTCGCATCAAGGCAAAGTGGCCGTGGAAGCCCTGGCGGGCCAGCCCGCCGAATTCAACCCGCGGGCCATTCCCGCCGTGGTGTTCACCGACCCGGAAATCGCCTGGGCAGGACTGACCCGGGAGCAAGCCCAACAGCAGGGACGCGATGTCCAAGTAAGCCCGTTTCCGTGGGCGGCCAGCGGCCGGGCACAGGCGGCCGGCGGGACCGAAGGGCTCACCAAATGGCTCATCGATCCGGAAACCCAACAGGTGCTCGGCTGCGGCATCGTCGGCCCCGGCGCAGGCGATCTCATAAGCGAGGCCGTCCTGGCCATCGAAATGGGCGCCCACGTGCGCGATGTGGCCGAATCGGTCCACCCCCATCCCACCTTCTCGGAAACCTTGGCCGGGGCCGCCGAAGCCCATCTGGGACTGGCCACGGACATCTACCGCCCGCGGCGCACACGCTAAAAGCCACTGGGTAACACTTCAACCATCGGAGACCAGTCTTGGATGATTTCGGGGTCTTCGGTCGTGTCTATCGGGCATGGCGCGTTGTACGGAAATACTGCCGGAAGCGACGCTCGATCTTCTTCGAGAGATTCCGCTCACCGAGGAACACGCGCGGGAGATCGTTGCCCGGGGCGAAGAGGCGGTCGTTTTCGTGCTATTCGAGTTGAGCAAGCGGCTGGCCGAACAGCAGGGCAAGACGGCGGCGGAGTCGCGCCAGACGCCCGGCACGCCGGCGAAAGCGGTCGGCGGGTCGACGGAAAAACGCACGGGTTGCAGTGTGTAGCACCATCACAGGGGATGGAGCCGATGGCAACCAGGAATGTGGCCTTTTTCGCGCGGTTCCTCACCCCAGAGGACGCAGAGAACGCAGAGCTGTTCACACAGCGCCTCTTCAATGGTCTCAGCACGCTCTGCGCACTGTGCGGTTAAAGCCTTCGCCACGTGACGTGGTGGAACCCCTGTCTTGTTCCTGCAGTCTCACCGGTTGTGGTGCTTCACAACGCCGGATTTGACCTGCGACATGATCGATCCCGAGGCTCTCCGGCGCTTCTGCAGTTTCTCGTCGAGGAATTTCTGGGGGCGTTGGTGGGCGACTCTTCGGGCGCTTACAACGCGGTGGTCTGCGCGCTGCGGCACGCGTGCCTGGCGCATCCTTTTGGCGAGTTGGAACATAGGGAGAACGACAACTCGCCGGGAGCGGACTGGCCCGCCTTTGCCAAGAAGCTGCGGCGTCTGTTGGGCCACACCATCCGGCTGTGGCGGCGGCGGGGCCAGTGGTCGGAAGGGACGCAGGCGTCGCGCCGGCGTCTGGAGATGCGCCTGGAACAACGGATAGCCGCGCCGTGGAATAACGCTCACGCGAAGCGTGAAGTCCCCAAAGTCCTCCGAGATTTGCCCACCGTTTCCTGGTTCTGGTCAGTCAGCCTATCCTCCATGCTTGGGAGGTGAGACTCGCTGGAACAGCACAGCGGGCTTCCCCGAGAGCCGCTCCCCTATCGCTCGCCCCTATCGCTCCGCTTGGCGCAGCTCACCGCGAGAACCCGACGCCAACACAAGCGGCAGCTACGACAATCAGGGAAACGAGGAGGATACAGCATGTGACCGCGACATGCCAATTGAGCAACCGCCGAGTCCATTTGTGGCCGATGCCGCGGTCCTCGAGAAGAAGCAGGAGTACCGGCACCATAAAGATGAACAAGGAGGTGAGCAGTATAGGTAGCCCCAACCAGGCGAGAGTCGTGCCTTCCAGGATCCCGGCAGCCCCAAAGACTACAGCCACAACTAGCCCGTAAAAGGCCACCCACGGCAAAAGATGATGATCTAGCATTACTTCATGTCCCGCTCTGGTATCGCAACCCAGAAAACACGTCGTACGGTTCTCCCGTTTCTCCCCAAGCTGCGCACATTGACCCGTCTTCTGGTATCCTCTGCTGTGACCGAGTGCCTCTGACCAATCGGCAGATGTCGGGTTGGCCGCCAGGACCGTTGACGAACCTGTTCCCCTGTAACCTACGCAGGCGGAAAAGCCTCCCGTCCCCTTCTCCCCGTTCGGGGCCGGATTTCGGTCTCTCATCTGGCGCGGGCGCCTATAGTGTATGGGTTTCCACGCTGGCCGTAAAGTCCCGTTCACTGCCCCTTCCGATGCCGCAGTAAGCTCACCACCGTCAAAGCCCCACACGCGCCGGCGATTGGATAAAGCACAAGCGGCGCGCGGTCAGCGTGCACACTGGCCAACGCGGTGATTACTGCAGCGGCAAAGCTAAGCAGGTAGCTCCTGGGTAAATGCGGGTATCGCATATGGCCCTTTCTAAGACTGACGTATTGCATTTGCCGGTAACCACCCCCGGTAAAATGTCATTATTTCCCGGATTGCGAAGCAGCTTGGCCCTGCACCAAATCTGTTAAAGATTACCGTTCCCCCGGCGCCAATGATCGACCAGCATCGCCAGCCCGAGTGGACAAGGAATGCCTCGTATTCGGCGCTGAAGATCTCCGACACGTTCATTGTTCCGCGGGTCGACGCGTCAAGCAAGCCCCGACGGGACAAGTCGTCCAGAATGTGAGCCAATCCATGCATCAGTGCCCTAACCTTCTTTGCGTGACTCCGGGCAATGGCGAACAACTCCGAATAAGGGTACGGCAATCTGCATTGGCCGCGTCCACCATTACCTACAGGCCCGGGACATGGCGACAACTCGCTCCTGAATAACGCCCGCGTCGCTGCAAATCGTCTCCAAGGTACCATCCTCAGCAGTCCTCATAGTCC
>DQVB01000033.1 GCA_015661985.1 Planctomycetota bacterium
ACGCCGCGGCGAAGGGTGTGCCGGACTGGCTGCCCCGGGCGATCGAGCCGTTGCGCAAGGCCGGCCAGCGCCTGCGTCGGATCGCCATCAGCCGGCAGGTGGATGGCCTTTGTGACGAGCCGGAACCGACGGATTGGTCCGGTTGGTTTATCCGTTGGCAGGCGGCCAGCCATTTGGCCATGCGGCTGGACTCGGGAAGCGAGGCAGGCGAGTGTCCGGGGGGCGGCCAGGGCCAATCGGCGGAGGCGGCACGCGTGGAGGCGATCCGCCGGGAGGCGATCGAGCGGTGGCAGGCAGCCGTCTCGGACTTGGATGCTGAGGCCAGCCAGGAGGCCATGGAGCAGGTGGCAGGACAGCTGAACGACCAGGCCCACGAATCGATGACCTTCCTGGAGGATCTGCCCTTGGGGCGGGCGATCCGAGAGTTGGAGGTTCTCTGCGAAGACCTGGGCGTTTGCCGCCAAGCGGCCCGGGACCGGGACGCCCGCAAGGCCTCGCGACTGGCCGGGGCGTGTCGTCGCCGAGTGGTTGTGGAGCTCCAGGAGCGCCGGCTGGCTCGGCGCATGGAGCGATGTTTGGGCCGTCGGTGGGTGACCGCCCTGGAGCGATTCGTCCTCCTCCTCTTGCTTCTGTTCTGTCTCATGCTGGTGCTGGAGGGGCCGCTGCTGCGCTACGAGGCCCAGCGGCGCGCCGTGGACGGCCTGCAGTCGGGCCAAAGCGTGGTGGAGCCGCTCTTCGCGTGGCTGGACCTGGGGATCTGTCTGGTGCTGTTGGCTGAGTTCAGCTTCAAATTGGCCCTGGCCGAACCCCGTTGGCTCTACTTCCGGCGCAACTGGCTCACCGGCTTGCTGCCGGCTATTCCGGTGGGGTTTTTTGCCTATGCCACGCACCACTTGATACTGGCCGCGGAGAGCGAACGGATCGTCCTGGTGCGGTTCCTGCGCTATCTGCGCTTGCCCCGCATGGCCCGTTGGCTGCGCATCGCCCGGCCCGTGTTGCAGCTGGGCCGGCTGTTGGCGTTCACCTTCCGGGCTTCGGACCGGCTGGTGCGCCAGTTGACGCCCCTTCTGAATCGCGACGTGCTGTTGTTCCAGCGCGGGGCCGTGGTGGCGACCCAGCCGGTTTGGCAGACACGATTGGCCGCTTTGCGGGAGCGATTCTACCACCGGGCGATGGAGCGGCGGGAGCAGCTGAGGCTGGAGGCCCGCGTTCAGCTGGTCCAGGCGCGGATGGAGGATTTGGCCGCCATGCTGGGCGCCCCGGGCATTCACGTGGCTCCGACGACCGAGACAGCCCATGCGGGTCCTCGCGAGATGGCCTTGGAGCGAGTGATCGCGTGGCTGTTGACGGCTACGCCGGCGGGTATTTCCGACCGCCTCGGCCGGAACCTGGCCCGCAGCGTGGCCCAGTGGTGTGGGGCGTTGGATGTGTTCGGCCTACGCCGCCTGCCGTTGGTGCGGGATCTGGTGGCTGCCGGGCGGTTGCCCAGCCCTTACGAGGCGACCGCCCAGGTGGCCAACCGGATCGGGCTGGTCTTGAACGGGCTGTTGGATCGCATCTATTGGCTGGCCGATCTGTACGGGACGGTGACGGCCCCGCAGCTGGTCGATTCCATGGGCGAGTACCTGGTCAAGGGCACGGCCCGGCCTGCCCGACGGCTGGTGCTGGTGGGCGTCGGTTTCTTGATCGTCACTTACTTGACCGGTTGGCTGCCGTGGGCGGCCCTGCATCATCTGGCTGAACTCTTGCGGCGGCTCATCGGTTGGCCGCTGGTCGTGCTGGGCGGGGCATGCATGGTGTTCTTTGCCCTGGGCATGTGGCTCCGCCAGATTGCTGGCCAGGCCAGCGAGTTCTATAACCAGGTGGCCGACGCGCAATTCATCCGCGGCACGCGCCACCAAAAACGACGCCTGGCCGAAGGCTACCGCCGGTTGCTCCACGAGCGGGTCGTCGAGCCGGAGCGCGAATTGTCCGGCCCCGGCGCCGCCCAGTCCGCTGAAGCGGCCGTGCGGCTCATGTGGCTGGACTACCTGGACGGGGCGCCCTTCCATCCCAGTGACACACGGGCGACGAACCAGCTGTTGGGGGATCCGGCCTTGGTCTGCCTGCGCGACACGCGGTTGCGGCTCACCCGCCGCCAGCGGGCGAGGCTCAGACGTCTCGATCTTGTCAACAACCGGCTTTCGCTGCGCGGGCCCTATCTGTGGTTTCACTTCATCTCGCGAAGCATCATCCAGCAGACCGCCAAGCTGGTGATCGATTACAACGCCTTCGCCCTGCCGGCCGAGCGGGCCGAGACGGCCGAGGATTGGGAGATCGCCCGGTATGTGGAGTGGCTGGGGCGCCGGCTGCAGCGGCCCGTGGCCGAGCTGGAGCTTCCGGAACCCTTCCGCCGTCGCTGGGAGAAGCTCGGCCCACAGCCGCCCCTTCCCCCGACACCGGGTGCGAACGTGCGCTTTTTCGAGGGCAACGATTTCACGGCCCTCCATTTCCTGAGCACCGACCCGCAGTTGGATGAAGACATCCGGCGGCGATATGGACCCCAGGTAGCCGAACTGATGGCGCGGGACCGACGGGACAACATCCGCCGCGTCTTCCGCACGTACCCCTTCCACCGCTGGCCGCGCCACCGCCGCGTGCTCAACCCGCTGGAGCTGTACGAACAGCATCTGGTCGGCGGGCGGATCCTCCTGTTGCCCTTCAAGCTGTTCGGCTGGTGCTGCCTGCTGGCTTGGCGCGGGGCCCGCATGTTCTGGAAGTTCGTCCAGGATGTACTGGAAACCCGCGTGGCCGAAGCGATCCCCCTGGAAGACCCGGACCCCTACGCCGTAGCGGTGCGCAAAATACACCGCATGCGCAAGCCACTGTTCGTCGAGTGCTTGCGGATGCGAGCGGCTGTCGATCCGGAATACCTGGGCCTGCGGCTGCCCGGGCTGGAAAAGCAGGCACGGCCGGGGGGGATCCCGCAGGTCGACGAGGACCTGAAAGCCTTGGGGGTCACCCCCGCGCTGCGGGCCGAGCTGCGTCAGCTGGCCAAAGAGCGTCACACTCAAATGCTGGACCTCCGTCGCCTGCTCGGGCAATGGGAGCCGCCCAGTCGCCGGCCAGCCGCTTTGCGGGCGGTGGCCGTGGCCTACGCCGTCGACTACCGCAACGCTCGCAGCACGCTGG
>DQVB01000575.1 GCA_015661985.1 Planctomycetota bacterium
ATTGGTGGCCCAAGCGGCTTGACAGGCCACATCGGCTTGATAGCCTCAACACAGTGTGGGGATGTATGCTCCCTTATGCTGGGGGGCCAGCCCCCACCCGTGAACGCGTACGCGGCGATGATAGGGCCGGGCGCTGTGACGGCCTTCTATGTGGCTCGGGTTCGCCGCCTCCGCTGGGCCAAAGAAATTCACAGCAACCGGTCGCCGATCGTGATAAAATGTGTTGCAAAGCTTGAATTCAATGCAGCCGGCGCCCGAGCGGATACGGCTCGGTCGGCCGGTCCGCGACCAGCGCTACGTGCGTCGGAGCAATGGCCAAAGGTGCTTGGGCGATTCGATCGAGGGCGAAAGGCATGAAGCAACAGCCTGGGACACTGCTGGCTGGCTGTGCGGCTTTCGGGGCGATTACAGTCGCAGCGGTATTGGCCGGCAGCGGCGCCGGATACGGAGCCGGTCCGCAGGAGGGTCGCACCAGGAAATCGCCTGGACCGAGGGACGCTGGAGCAGCCCAGCCGGTTCAAATCGAGCGGCAGCTTGTCGCCTACTGGGATTTCGACGATTCGGTTGGCGCGACCTGTCGCGACCGCAGCGGGCACGGGCGAGATGCGACCGGTGCGGCGATTCGGAGCGGGACGGTGCGCCGTGTGCCGGGTCTGTTCGGCGAAGCGCTATGGTTTTCAGGCAACCATCGCATTGAAGTGCGCGATGCGAGGATGTTCGATGAACTTGAGACGATTGGCATTAGCGCCTGGGTGCAGCCGGTTGAGCTGAGCGTTTACCGCGAAATATTCCGCAAGGAGGACGGGGACAACCGGGTGCTGTTCTCGTTCCAGCATGACGGCACGATCTTGTCGCTTGGCCTGAATATCGACGGGCGATATCTGGAGTGCGACGCGAAGATCGACCCGCAAGGCGTACTTGACGGCCGCTGGCATCATTGCGCGGCCACCTACGACGGGCGCGCCATGCGGGTGTATCTCGACGGCCAGCAAGTAGGCGAGTTGCAACGGCCCGGTCGCATTCGGGCTGGCGGCACGGCGCTGGCATGCATCGGATCGAGTAACGGCGGCGAATGCTTCCAAGGCGCGATGGATGAGCTGCGCATTTATGCTGAGCCGCTCACTGCCGAAGAGATCGCCGCATTGTATCGCAACGGCCTGGACAGCCTGGCCCGGCTGAGCGAATGTGTGCCCGCCGATGAGCCGACACTTAAAGGGAAGCCGATGCTGGCACACTGGACGTTCAACGAGCGGGGCACGGTGCCGCAGGTCCACGACTCGGGCCCGGCGGCGTTGCAGGTGACGGCGTCACGATCGATCCCGCGTGTCCGGGGCGTACACGGCCATGCGATCGAGCTGCACGGCGATCACGCCCTGCCGGTCCGTATCGGGCCGCAGCTCGAAGGGTTGGCGCAAATCACGCTGAGCGCCTGGGTACGCCCGAGCGACTTAGGCGCCTATCGCGAAATATTCAGACAAGAGTGTGCTGAACGCATCCTTTTCTCGTTCCAGGACCACGGCACGATCCTGTCGTTAGGCCTGAACATCGCCGGCGAGTACATCGAGTGCGACGCGGAGATCAGTCCCGCTGCCGTACTCGACGGCGGCTGGCATCACGCAGCGGCCGCGTTCGATGGGAAACTGATGCGCGTCTACTTGGACGGCCGGCTGATCGGCGAGTTGGAACGGCCGGGCAAGCTGGCCACGAACACGCGGGCGGTCGCATTTATCGGGTCCAACGGCGGACGCCGTGAGTATTTCCAAGGTGCGTTGGATGACCTTCGAATCTATCGCGAGGCGCTGACAGCGGACCAGATCAGGCAGCTCTTCGAGGCCGGTCTGCAAGCCCTGCAGCGACGGGCGGAAGAGCTGGCCGCGCACGTGGCGACCTTTTACCGCCAGGAGCGGTCCTTTGCCGAAACGCTGGCCCACTGCCGGCGCCGACTGGCCGGCAGCGACATTGTGCTCGACGCCGAACTGGCCGAAGCACTACGCGCTCGCCTGCGTGCCGACTTCCCGAAGGAGTACGAGAACTTCGTCACCTGGACTGAAGCGGACCTGATCGATTACTTGACCGACGACTCGGGCCAGTTCGAAGTGCGTGCGGCCGAGCGTCTCATCGACCTGATGCTCGAATACAAGCCGCTGACCGAACGGCAATGGGCCAAATGTACAACTGAGGAACGACGCCGGTGGCAAGAGGCGGAGAGGATCGCCCAACGGTTCGAGCAGCTCCAGGCCCAAGGCTCGGAGGCCCGGTTCTCACCGGCCTGGATCGAGTTGATCCTCGAGGCCGGCTCGCGTGTCACCTTCCGGCCACGCATCCATGAGGCCGTCGCACCGTACGTCAAACCGGACACTCCGCCTACCGGCGACCTGAGCGGAGCGGAAGCACGCGAACTGATCGAGCGCGACTGGCTGCATCAAGCGGACGGCAATCCAACGCTGGAACGTATCCGCGACGAGATTCGTTGGGCACGCAAGCTGGCCGCCCGCATCAAGAACAACTTCCCAGACCGAGCCGATTTTTCAGACGAACTGCGCCGGCTCGCGCGGCTGGAAGAGCAGGCCAAAGCCATCGATCAGACGGACAAGAACCCCGCCCGTTCTGGTCGGGCCTCCCGACCCGACCAGGCGCGCCAGCGAGTATCTCCGATAGGCGAAGGAAGGGAGACCTGCGGTCGCACGAGTGGCACGGTCCGCAGACCGTGCCCCAGCGCGGAAGCGACCGTGCGCGAACTTTACTTCGCCGTCCGGTCCGTCAAGCGGCGGATCATGTTTAAGAACCCGGTCATCGACTTCAATGCCGTGCTGTTTATCGACCAGCCTTACCCGCAGGGCAAGGAGTGGCGGCACGAGACGCGACATCGGCTCGGCTATATGGCTGTTCCCGGCGGCCGACTGCTGGTGCTCGAAGGGCTTTCGCCATCCGGGCACCTGCGTCAACTTGCCCCGCAGCCGCCGCTGCACGGGTCCTTCTGGCGCCCGGACCTGTCCTGGGACGCGCAGCGGGTACTCTTCTGCTTCAAGCCCCACAACGAGAAGTCGTTCCATCTCTATGAGGTCAACATCGACGGCACCGGGCTGCGACAGCTCACCGACGGTCCTTACGATGACCTGGACCCAATTTATCTGCCCGACGAACAGCACATCATATTTACGACCACCCGCAGCCACACCTACGTGCGCTGCATGCCGCCGACCAACGCCTACGTGCTCGCCCGCTGCGACCGCGACGGCCGGAACATCTACCTGCTTTCGCGTGGCAACGAGCCGGAATACACGCCGTCGGTCATGCCGGACGGGCGAATCATCTACACCCGCTGGGAATATACCGACAAGCCGCTCTGGCGAGCACAAAGTCTCTGGACCATGAGTCCGGACGGCACCGACGTGCAAGTTTTCTGGGGCAACCAAAGCGTCTGGCCGGATTTGCTCAAAGACGCCCGGGCCATACCCGGCAGCCACCGCATCATGTTCACCGGCAGCGCCCATCATAACTGGTTCGCCGGCTCGATCGGTATCATTGACCCGAACAAGGGGTTCAACTTCCCGGCCGGCCTGACCAAGGTGACCGCAGAGCTGCCCTGGCCCGAGTCGGGCAACGGGCCGGTCGACCCGATCGAGTCGCCCGACTACCACGCCACCGGCCGCTACAGTGCTTATTACTCCCCATACCCGCTCAGCGAACAGGACTTCCTTGTTTCGGCCTGCCGCAACGGCAAGTTCGTTCTGTACCTGATGGACACGGACGGCAACCGGGAGCTGATCTACGAGGGAGTTTACAACATCTTCCACGCCATGCCGGTTCGCCCGCGGCCACGCCCGCCCGCGCTGCCGGAGGAGGTCGCCTGGCCCAAACGCGGCGAGCAGCCGAAGCCGGGTATCCTCTACAGCAGCAACATCTATGAGGGCATGCCAGCCGAAATCACGGGCAAGGTCCGCTACCTGCGGGTGCTCAACATCGACCACAAGACTTACACATATTGGTACAAGCGGCCGTACGCATCGACCGGGCCGGTCGTGTCGCTGGTGCAATCGGAGGGCATCAAGCGCGTGCTCGGCACGGTCCCGGTCGAACCGGACGGGTCGGTGGCGTTCGAAGCGCCGCCGGGCGTCCCGCTGCACTTCCAGCTCCTGGACGAAAGCTACCGGGCGTTGCAGACGATGCGTAGCTTCACCGGCGTCATGCCGGGCGAACGACGCGGCTGCCTCGGCTGCCACGAGAGCCATAGTCGCGCACCTGCTTACGCCGCCGATGTGCTCGCGTTGCGCCGGCCGCCCAGCAAGATCACGCCGCCGCCCTGGCAGGACCGCACGATAAGCTACGACCGGTACGTACAGCCCGTGCTGGACCGCTACTGCGGCGAATGCCACCAGGGCGACGGCGAGGCGCGCCAAGTGCTCGACTTGACCCGGCGACGCGGCTGGCACATCTTCCCCGAACCGTACGTGACCCTGACCGGCCATCCGACGTGGGGCCGTCCGTATACACCGCCGGAAAACCCACCACCAGGCTGGGGTATCGCCGGCATGCTCATGGTCGAAGCCTACGATCAGCGCGACCCGAACGCCTACTACACGCCGCCGCCTATGACCGCGCTCTCCTACCGCAGCCGGCTCATCGAACTGGCATCCAGCGGCAAACACTACGGCGTAAAGGTCGACCCAATCAGCCTGCGCCGACTTATCCTCTGGGTGGATACCATGTGCCCGTGGCGTGGCGAGGAAGAGGTACGATCCATCCCCGACCCCGTCTTCCAAGGCGTCGACTGGCTAGCCATCCGCCCCCGTATCCGTACCGCACCACGCATCTGTCGCCCAGGTCCCGTCGATTGATCTGCTGCACGACAATGCCAAACTGTGGCTGCCCAATCAGTGTAACCGCTCACCGGCACCTCACGCCCCTTGCCCTCAGGCCGAAAGCCCAGGCTGGGCAAGACGCCGGACCTACCGGCCCTTACCCCTCGCTTGCTCAGCCGGAACTATCTCCGGTACGGCTTTACAACGCAGCGACCCGCCTGATTCTGCTCCGGTCCTCTACCGCGCGGGTATTCGAAAGCAACTACTCGGCCTACCGCTAGCGGCTTCGCTCGCAAGCGGAAACCGGGGCCGAAGCAAATCACCTAGACGTGGCTGGCCAGCGAAAGCGGCACCTCAAACGGCAGCCGGCGCCAAAGCGACCAGAATGTGAGTACCCTCACTGAAAGGTGGTAGAGATCGATGCGGAGATAGAACAGCGCGCAACTGAATCGGCCTCGCTGCGAACGCAAGCTGGCCGACCCGCACCTGTATCGTGACCCCAGCGCGTACACGTCGCCGACGCCCGGTTTGAAAAACTCCGCAAACGCCGAGAACGTGCTAACCCAGCCGGAACCTGGGGTGACGAATCTGCATGAGTCTCCATTGAGGGCCGCCAAGCAATAGCGTGCTCACTTCACAATGTGGACATCCCTGTCTGTCGTTTGACGGGCCGGAAGGCCCACTTAGCGGGATAACTCCACAACTTGTCTCTTGCCGCCTCCTAAGATGCACAAGAGCGTGTGCCGGGTG
>DQVB01000475.1 GCA_015661985.1 Planctomycetota bacterium
CATAGGTCCAGAGCAGGCCCACCACGGCGCTGGCGGCCAGGTCACCCAATCCATTGACCGTGGCCAGCACGCCGAAGCCGAAGCTGCGTCCTGCTTCAGGCACCAGGTCAGCCGCCGCGGCCCGCTCGACCGCCTCCTGGATGCCCATGTACACGCCCGAACCCAGGAACACCAACATGATCACCGGCAAGGTGTGTACGTCAAAAGCCATCGCCACGCTGACGGCGGTCCCCACCAGGTATCCCACGGCGAGGACCGGTTTGCGGCCCACCCTGTCGCTGCGCCGTCCGCTGTAGTATGAGCTGACCGAAGCGATGAGGTTGTACGCCACGTAAAGAAGGATGGGTACGGTCAGCCCCGAGGCGTGGTCGAGCCGGGCCTGGCGTGCGGTGGCCCAAAGAATGAGGAACGTGCGGGAGAAATCGCCGCAACCGAAGAGCCCGACGGCCAGCAGGAACCGGGCAAAGGGCCCCGACAACGGCGCTGGTCTCCGCCGCCTCGATATCGCCGCCACAGGCCGCTCGCGCACGCCCCAAACGATCAACCAGGCGGCAGCCAGGCCGGGGACCAGGGTCACCAGGAAGATGGTGCGCAAGGGGACCAGAAGCCATAGCAGACAGACCGTCACCAGCGGCCCGATGACCGCGCCGGCTGAATCCAGGGCCCGTTCCAGCCCGTAGGCCTTGCCGAAATGCTCGGCTGAAACCTGCTGGCTCAACAGGGCATCGCGCAACGGGCTGCGCAAGCCCCGGCCGATCCAGCCGGCGGTGCGAGCCAAAAGGATGTGCGGCCAGACGGTGGCCAGGGCCATGGAGCCTTTGGCCACGGCGGTGATCACGTACCCGGCGCCGGCGGCATACTTCTTCCGCCCCGTGCGGTCGCCGAAATAGCCGGCCGCCAGTTTCGCGGCGCTGGAGAAGAAATCGGCCACGCCTTCGACCAACCCCAATGCGGCGGCCGAGCCGCCGATGGCCACCAGGAAAGCTGGCAGGATCGCCGTGGCCATCTCGTGGCTGATGTCGCTCAACAGGCTGGCCAACCCGATGGCCACCACGCCGCGTGTACACCAGGGTCGGGTGGTCTTGATCGTCTTGCGGCGCATCGTTCGTTTCCGGCACTCAGCCGCGCAGATGGGTGATCAGAATACGCAGTCCAATCAGCAGCAATACACAGCCCCCGCCGGCTTCGGCCCACCGCCCCACAGCCCGGCCCAGCCGGGCACCGAATCGGATCCCCAACGCACTGAGCACCGCCGCCACCACGCCGATCACTGCCGCCGGGACCCAGATGGAAACCTCCATCAATCCCATGCTCACGCCCACGGCCAAGGCGTCGATGCTGGTGGCCAACGAAAGGGTCACCAACATCAGGCCCCGCGTCGGATCGGCCCCGCCGGTCGGCTCGGGTTCCGTGCAAGCCTCCCAGAGCATCTTGCCCCCCACCACCGCCAGCAGCCCGAAGGCCACCCAATGGTCATAGGCCCTGATGACGAGCACGAGTTCCCTACCGGCCAGCCACCCCAGCACCGGCATCATGGCCTGGAATAGCCCGAAATGGAAGGCCATGCGGAAGGTGTGCCGCGGAGTGACGGTCTCCAGAACCAGTCCCACGGCGATGGAGACCGCCAAGGCGTCCATGGCCAAACCGATCGCAATGCCCAACAGATTCAACCAGCTCAATCTACTGCACCGCGTTCACCGTCCCGCAACCCGCTCGGCCGATGTCCCGGCGGCCCGCAGGTAATTGACCGTAGCCCAACCCCACCGGAGTAGGCTATAGTCATAGGGGCGCCTTGCCAAGAGAGCAGGCCCTCCTTTCGCCTACCGGGGCGCACGGCGTCCCTTGCGCGGAGGAAGACGTGAGCCAATCTGCCAGACCCAGACTCCTCGTCCCGCTGTTGTTGGCCGGCACCTTTTGGCTGAGTCCGGCCAGCCGATGTCCGTTCGCCTCGGCCGGCGACCGGAATGGTTCGTTGGCCTTGGCTCTCGAATCGATCCACACGGAAGAGCTTCGAGAGCACGTCGAATACTTGGCCCACGACAAACTGGAGGGACGCGAAGCGGGTAGCCGCGGCGGACGCTTGGCAGCCCGGTATCTGGCCGCTCAACTGGCCCGAACGGGACTGGAGCCAGCCGGGGTGGACGGCGGGTTCTTCCAGCCCTTCCCGCCCAATTACCGCAACGTGCTGGCAATGCTCAAAGGCTCCGACCCGGTTCTACGGAACCAGTACATCGTGGTGGGAGCACATTACGATCACGTCGGCTACGGCACGTCCAGCAACAGCCGAGGACCTGTCGGACATGTGCACAATGGGGCGGATGACAATGCCAGTGGGGTATCGGGGCTGATCGAATTGGCCGAAGCCTTTGCCATGCTCGCCCAACCGCCGCGTCGCTCGGTCCTGTTCGTCGGCTGGGATGCCGAAGAGAAAGGCACCTTGGGATCGCTCCACTGGCGCAACCATCCCACGGTGCCCCTGGGCCGCGTTGTCTTCTCAGTGAACATGGACATGATCGGCTGGCTGCGCGACGAGTTGGTCACCGTGTACGGGTCGCGGAGCGGCTACGGCCTGCGGCGGCTGACAAGCCTGGCCAACCAGCAGGAACACCTCCGGCTGGCCTTCGATTGGACCACCAAACACAACTCGGATCACTACGTTTTCCTCGAAGCCGACATTCCTACCCTCCTTTTCCACACCGGCCTGCACCCCTATTACCACACGCCCTACGACGATGCCCAACGGATCAACGTCGCGGGCATGCGTCGCGTGGTGCGGCTGGTGCTCAGCGTGATCTATGCCGTGGCGGACCATCCCGAAGCGCCCCGCTTCCGGGCCGCTTGGCGGAATGAACGCCAGCCGGCTCGGGCCACCGGGCGATCGGACCGCCGCAACCGGCCACGCCGCCTGGGTGTGACGTGGGACGCTCGGGACGACCAGAGCTTCGGCATCCGGGTACGGCGAGTCGCCCCAGGGTCACCTGCTCAAAAGGCGGGCATCAAGCCTGGCGATCGCATCGTGCGCGTCGACGGCCGACCGGTCCGCTCGGGCAGCGATCTGGTCGGTGCGGTGGCCATGGCCGGAAAGCGGGTGGATATCGAAGTCGAACGGAAAGGCCACAAAGTGGCGAAACTTCAGGCCCGTCTGGGTGGCAAGCCGCTCCGTCTGGGGATCCGCTGGCGGGTGGACGAGGCCGAGCCACAGGCGGTGATCCTCACCGATGTGATCCCGGGAACGCCTGCGGCCCGGGCGGGTCTGCAGGTGGGGGACAGGATCTACCGCATCGGTGGGGTAGATTTCACCAATCAGCAGGAGTTTGCCCAACTGGCCCGTTCGCTACCCATGCCGCTCACCCTGCTGGTGGAACGCGACGGCCAGCTGCGTACCGTCCAGCTTCAGGCGGCAGGCCAGTCCCGCCGGGCGGCTTAGACGGGCTTGGACCAAGGGCGGGAATCGCTCTTGGCCTGCCGCGGCCATCGTGCAACAATCCCCACCTGCGGAACGACAGCACGGAGGACGGCACGGAGGCGGGCTATGCGGTTGGGTGATTTGGCGGTCTATTTCGTGGTGCGAGTGCTCATCTGTGTGGTCCAGGCCGTGCGGCTGGAGACCGGCCACAGATGGGCCCGCTGGCTGGCCTGGCTGTTCAACGACCTGCTCAAGATCCGCGGCCAAGTGGTCCATGACAACCTCCGCCATGCCTTCCCGGGGAAAACGGAGGACCAGATCCACGCCCTGGCCCGCCAGATGTGGGAGCATCTGTTCCTGATGGTTCTGGAAGTGGCCCATGGGCCGCGCAAGATCCATGAAACCAACTGGCGAGATTACGTCCGTCTGAAAGAGGAAGCCAGGCTCATCCGGCTACTGATCAGCCCCCGACCCACGATCCTGGTGACCGGCCACTTCGGCAACTTCGAACTGGGGGGATACATCCTGGGTATCCTGGGGTTTCCCACCTACACGGTGGCCCGCAAACTGGACAACCCCTACCTGGACCGCTTTGTCAATCGGTTTCGCGGAGCCACGGGCCAGTACATCATTCCCAAGAAGGGCGGTTACGAGCAGATCCTGGAGGTGCTGGACCGCGGGGAGGTGATCGTGCTTTTGGCCGACCAGTACGCGGGCCCGAAGGGGTGCTGGGTCGAGTTCTTCGGCCGTCCGGCCTCGACGCACAAGGCGATTGCGCTTCTGGCCCTGGACCGACAGGCGCCGGTGGCGACCGTCTACGCCAAACGAGTGGGCGGGCCCCTGCAGCTGGAACTGGGCACCGCCGCCGTGACGGATCCACGCCACCAAGGCGTGGAGGTGGCTGGCATCCGCGAGTTGACTGAATGGTACACGGGTGAGCTGGAGGAGATGATCCGCCACTCTCCGGAACAGTACTGGTGGGTGCATCGCCGCTGGAAGGACACCCGCAAACGGCGCCCCTCCCGTGCCCGGCGCGCAGCTTGATCCCTCCTGAGGCGGCCCCGGAACGGACCCTCTTTTTCAGACGTAACGGGGGGGGCGTAACGGGCGCCGGAAAGGCTGTGGCTTGCGGCCAGCGAGCGTTTCGAAGCAGCCTGGCTCTCCGAGCCGGGATGGCTTGCCTGTGCGAGCCGGCAACGGGAAGCGAACAGTGAAACCCGGCTCAGAGAGCTAAGCCACAGGCCCCGTGGCCCTGTCGTGCGCGGTTTTTTGCGTCTGGATCGCAGGGACGCGACCGCTCGCCCCGGCACCCTTACCCGCGGCGCTGTCAAGGTGTGCCCTCGGCCGGCTCCTGCTGGGTGATGCAGTGATAGGCGCCCAGTCCAACGACCAGGTCCCGAGCCGGAAGTCCGATCACTTCTCGCTTCGGGAACAGGCGGGCAAGGATTTCCAGAGCCCGGCGGTCGGCCGGGTCATCAAACTGGGGCACCACCACCACGCCGTTGGCCACGTAGAAGTTCGTGTAGCTGGCCGGCAAGCGTTGGCCCTGCCAAAACATGGGCTGCGGCATGGGAAGGGGGATCACCTCCAGCGGCCGGCCGTTCTGGTCGCTCATCTCCGCAAGCCGTTGCCGCGCGGCTTCCAGCGGGCCGTGGTTCACGTCCCTGGGGTCTTCTTCCACGGCCACGACCACCGCCGAAGGCCCGACGAAGCGGGCGTACTGGTCGACATGTCCGTCCGTGTCATCGCCGGCAATGCGAGCCTGGAGCCAGAGCACTTTGCAAGCCCCCAGCATGGCGGCCAACTGCCGCTCCACCTCCACCCGGGAGACACCTGGATTGCGTCTCGGATCGAGCAGACAGTGTTCGGCGGCCAGCAACGTGCCCTGGCCGTTGGAGTCGACCGCCCCGCCTTCCAGCACGATGGTGCCCGCGAAGCGGCGGCAGCCTGTGCGCGCGGCGATCCGCCCGGGCACGTCGTTGTCCAGGTCGTAGGGCAGGTACTTGTCACCCCAGGCATTGTACTGCCAATCGACCAAGGCCCGAGGCCGCAGGAAGCTGGGGCCGTAGTCGCGGATCCACGCGTCGTTGGTGGGGATGTCATGGAGCCGCACCCCGGACAGGTGACCCACCATCGAACGTGCCTCGTCCATCACGGCCGGCCCGCCCGCCAGGATCTCCACGGGCTCGAAACGGGCGAGGGTCCGCACCAATTCGGCCCACACGGCCGGGATCCGCTCGAAGCGACCCGGCCAGGTTTCCCGGTTGTGCGGCCAAGCGAGCCATGTGGCCCGATGCGGCTCCCACTCGGCAGGAAAACCATAGCCCAATGCCGAAGGCGTCCTCGCCCCGTCCATGCTCCCTCCAATCGTCCATTCGGGCGGAGCAGCCCTGCGCGCCTCCCGGGCCACCCGAGTCGTCACATCTGGATCAGGGCCGAACCCCACACGAAGCCCGAGCCGAAAGCCACCAAAAGACACAGGCTGCCGTGGCGGATCATGCCCGAGCGGCGGGCTTCGTCCAACGCGATGGGAAGCGACGCCGAAGCGATGTTGCCGTACTCCTCCACGTTCACGTAGACCTTTTCCCGGGGAAAGCCGGTCCGCTCGATGATCGCCTCCAACATCCGCAGGTTCGCTTGATGCGGCACCAGGACGTCCACCTGGTCCATGGAAATGCCGTTCCTCTCCAACGATTCGAAGACGGCCTCGGACATGCGCGCCACGCCATTCTCGAATACGGTCTTTCCGTCCATGCGAAAATGGACCCGGCCGGTGTCGATATCCTCCTTCGTCACGTGCTGCTTACGACCCAAGGCACTACCCGGGGCGGCCGTGTAGAGGGCCTTGGCCAGCGCGCCGTCGGCATGAAGGATGGTCGAGCGGATCCCTTTGCCATCCCTCGCCGCCGGGCCCACGACGACCGCCCCAGCGCCATCGCCCAGCAGGATGGCGATGTTGCGGCCTTCGTACGAGCCATCGATGCGCGTGGAGAGCACTTCGGAACAGACGATCAGCACATGCCGGAACGTGCCTGCCCGGACGAAATGGTCGGCTACGGCCAACCCGTAGATCAACCCGGCGCACTGCTGGCGGATGTCCAGCACAGGGATGCGGCGCAGTCCCAGTTTGGGTTGGAGAAAGAACGCGCAGCCCGGGTCGGCATGGTCGGGCGTGATGGTATTCATGATCACCAGATCAATCTGCTCCATGGCCAGCCCGGCGTCGCTCACCGCGGCTTCGGCGGCGGGCACAGCCAGGTCTGTGGCGCTGGTGTCCGCTTCCGCGTGGCGGCGGCGAAGCACCCCGGTGCGCTCCACGATGAACTCGTCGGACGTCTCCATCATCCCCATCACATCGAAGTTGGTCACCACGCGCGGCGGCACGTAGTGGCCGGTGCCCAGGATGCAGGAGGCTGTCATTGCGTGTTCCTTGTCTCAAAAGCGGTGAAGGCCGGCACCTCCAGCGCCAGCCGCCGCCGGCCAGCCGCGACGCCTATTTGTCGACTTCGATCCCTTCGTGGCGGAGCGACAGCTTGACCAGAAGCGCGCAGTTTTTCTGAAAGAACTCCAGCGGGAAGAGCGGCTTTTTCTCGTGGATGTCCTTTCCCAGCGTCTCAGCGATCTGCCGCGCTGGCCGCCCGGCGCGGGCTTCGGCCACGATCCGCTCGTGGTACTCCCGCGTGGCTTCCAACACCCGCTGGAAATACTGGGCCACCGCATCGCGGCCGACCACAACGGCATTGTGGCTCAAGCACAGCACCTCGGCCCCCAGCCCCGCCAGCCGCTCGATGGACCGCACGTAGGCGTCGTAGTCGGTGAAGTAATTGGGCCACCAGCAGTCATGTTCCGGCATGTAATAGCCCGTGGCGTCTGAAACGAAGAGCACCTTCCGCCGGGGTTCGAAAAAACTCAGGCTACAATCGCTGTGCCCCGGCGTCTGGAGAACCTGGAACGTCCAGCCGCCGTCCACCTCGATGCAGTCCCCTTCCCCGATCACACGGTCCACGGGGATTGTGCTTTCCGCAAGCGGCGGGGGCCGGTGTTCCGCCCCGACCAAGCCCTGTTGGACGAGGGCCTCCGTCAGTGCGCCGTCCATTTTAGCGAAAAACGCCACGGCCTTTTCGCTGGAAAGTGTGTCGGCGGCCGCCTGCGAAGCTAACACCTTGGCTTCGGGAAACAGCCCGCGCAAAAGCGGCACGGCCATGACGTGGTCCGGGTGCGCGTGGGTAACGACGATTTGGCGCACCGCCGGCAGGCCGGTCTCCAGCTCAGCCAGCTGCTCTTTGACCAGCGGTCCCATCGCCCCCGTACCCCCTTCGAAAACGGCCGCCGACTGGCCGGCACGAACCAGGTAAAGCGGATAGGCGGCCGTGGCCAGCATCCAAAGATCTTCGACGATTCGCACAGGGGTCTGTTGGATCAACACGATGACGATTCTCCTGACTGGGCGTGTTCTCGGGCCAACAGGGCGGCGCCGAAGGCGCCGGTGAACTGCGGGTCGGACGGCACCAGGGCGGGCACGCCGAAGGCTTCTTCGGCCAACAGGCGCAGCAGCGGGTTGTGGGCCACCACGCCGCCGGTCAACACCAGTGCCCCGTCGACGCGGTCCATCTCCACGATCCGCTGGACCACCGAACGGAAAGCGCCCTTGACGATGTCCTCGACCCGCTCGCCCCGGCGGATCTTCTCCAGGATCTCCGTGGCGGCGAAGACCGTGCAGAAACTCCCCAAGGTGACTTCGCGCGTGGATCGTTCCGCCAGGCTGTTCAGCTGGGCCAGGGGCAAGTCGAGCCGGTAGGCGATTTCCTCGAGGAACGCGCCGGTGCCCGCGGCGCATTTGCGGTTCATCTTGAAGGCCGTACGGCGGCCGTCGGCATCCAGGTGGATCACCTTGCAGTCCTGGGCGCCGATGTCGATCACGGTGATGGCCCGGCGGAAGTGGAAATAGGCCCCCTTGCCGTGGCAGGTGATCTCCGTCGCTCGGCCGTCCGTCCACGGGACATTATGGCGACCGTACCCGGTGGACAGGGACGCCCGCACCTCGGCGCGCTTGAGACCGGCAAGCGCCAGGGCTTCGTCGAGGCATCGGGACGCCGTGGCCGCATAGTCCACTCCGGAACGCCGGACGGACTTGGCTACCGCCCTGTTCTGCTGGTCGATAATGACCAGCTTCGCCGCCGACGCACCGATGTCAATGCCGCAAAAATAATCCATCGTCTGTCGCCGCCAAGGCTGCTGGCCCAAGGGCCACCGCTACTGTTCCATCAGCTGTTCTACAAAGGCTTCGATGTTGGTCCGCGTCTGTTCCTCGGAGTAGAGCCGCAAGTCGTTCAGGTCGCCGTTGATGATGAGGAACGGTTTGCCCAGTTTGTTCTGGAGTCGCTGGGGCATCTGGTAACGGCAGTTCGAATTGTTGGGACAGGTCTTGGCGTCGTGGTAAACGATCCCCTCTACCTTGAACTTGTCTACCATCTGCTCGATATAGGCCTCTTTGTGCTCCTCGCTGCGGCAAATAAAGATGGTCGAGCAGGCCACGGCCATGCTGCGGAAAGGGTCGGCCGGGTCGAGAGCGTCGAAGATCCAGCTGTTGCAGTAGGTGGAGGCTACCACGCAGGTGCGCAGCTGAAGGAACTGGCTCGACAGGTCGCGGAGC
>DQVB01000152.1 GCA_015661985.1 Planctomycetota bacterium
AGAAAACCTGCTTGGCCTTTTGGCCGGGACGTTGATCGCGCTGGGCGCCCTCCGCTTGGGTGGCCGTTCGCAGTCCCTCACCAAGCGGCCGTGATGCACTGCGGCGGCTGGTTCGGCGGGCCAGCGGCGAAGGGGTGGTTGCGCAGGACCGAGGCTTGCAGACTGGCAGAACGAAAACGAATACGAATACGGACATGTCCCTGACCAGGCGCAGGGCAACCGGCTCGTATCGGGTGCCCACCCGGCGGGAGCAACGGCCACAATCCGAGGCGGTCTGCCGTGGACTTTGACAGCGAGGCCGGGTTGGGCGATCATGGTGGGGTGTTGGTGGGTGCCCGCGAGGGTTGGTGTCCCTTCGGTCGCCAGCCGATGGTACGGGTGCCCGAAAACCGGCTCGAGCGGTCCGGGCGGGCGGCTGTGCCGGATCCTTGGGTAATGCCCGGGTCTGCATCGGGTGGTCCATTGGCTGACATCGTGGAGCTCCAAGCCATGTTCGCATCTCGACTTCTGGCGGCGCGTCGCTTCCTTGCAGTGGTGATCCTGGGGCTCTTGGCCGAGGCGTGGGCGCTGGCAACACCCACGGCGGCCGGGGACAAGGATGGGACTCGCGTGCCCCTGCCGCTGTTGTCCGGCCACCTGGGCCTGTCGCAGTACTTCGACATCGTCTGGCAGTCTGTGCAACGATCGGCCACCGTGTACAACCCTGCCGCGGAAGAATGGCCGGAGGCCCAGACGCAGCGGTTGACAATCAACCTGAAGTTGCGTGTGCTCACGACACGAAATCTCATCGGCATCTGTACGACGCCCGTATTGACTCGCGTGACCGATCCGGAGGGAAAGCCCATCGAGTTGGGGTTGGTCGAAGAGCCTTCGTACCGGCATTACCAGCGGTGGCACGAACAGACGCGAGTGGATTCCCAAGGTCGCCGGTACACGGACCTGGCGCCCATCCACTTCACGCTCCAGGCGGATCTGAGTGGCGTCGGCAAGTTGCCCGCCACCTTGGGATGTGTCGAAGGATACTTCTATGCCCTGTTCGCCAAGGACTGCCAGTACCGCGATATCCCTTTCAAGAAATCGGACGATTGGGTGGAGCTGGAGCCGGGACTGAGAATCCGCGTGGCCGAGGCGTATTCGCAAAACCGCCAGTTTCGGTATCGCATCGAAACCCAGGACACTCGGGACCCTTCGGAGCGATTCTCGGGTTTCTTCGATCCCCAGCGCCACAGGCTGCCCGAAAAACTGCTCTCCCAACGCCAACTGCTCGATTCGCAGGGCAAGCCGTTGCCCATCGGACACGGCGGCCTCTTGTCACGGCCGGGCGGCAGTGGCTCCGGTTCCGGTAACGAACGCTTCGGTGACGTGAAAAGCATACGCTTCGTCTACGCCATTCAACCCTATGAACGCAAGGTGCCCATCAGGCTGGAGAATATCCCTGCGCCCCGACTTTGAAGGAACCTGACGCGTGAGGCGGGCTTCCAGCCTGCGGCCCAAAAGACGCGCGCGGCGCGCAGATGCGCTTGGTTCTGTGGTCCCGATCGATGGAGGAGCGAAGGATGAGCTGTGCAAACGCGACGGAGACGTCCACTGCGGTTCGGTGGGGGGTGATCGGGTTGGGTTTTTTTGGTGAGGTGCACGCCGAGACGTTGGCGCGGATGCCGGGCATCGAACTGGCCGCGTTGTGCACGCGGCGTCCCGATCGGCTGGCCGAGGTGGCCGATCGCTTCGGAGTGTCACGGCGTTATACGGACTACCGCCAGCTGTTGGACGATCCGGGCGTTCACGTGGTGAGCGTCACCACGCACGTGGACGACCATTGTCCGATCGCCGTGGACGCGTTGGCCAGCGGAAAGCACGTGCTGTTGGAAAAACCGATGGCAGCCACGCTGGCCGATTGCGACCGGATCCTGGAAGCGGCCGCCGGCGCGCAGGGTATGTTCATGGTGGGCCACATCTGCCGCTTCGACCCCCGGGTGGTGTTGGCCAAGCAAGCGATCCAGCGCGGCCAGATCGGGCGGATCGTGTCCATGCACGCCCGCCGCAATCTCTCCAAGACGATCGGCCGCATGGTGTTGGACAAGATCTCTGCCCTGTTGGGCGACGGCATTCACGACGCCGATCTGATGCTCTGGTTCACCGGAGCCAAGCCGGTCCACGTCTATGCCCAAGAGGTCCATCCGGGCTCCTGCCGATACCCCGACGCCGGTTGGGCCATGTTCCGGCTGGACAACGACGCCGTGGGCGTTGTGGAATCGGTGTGGCATCTGCCGGAAACCACGCCTTACCAGATCGACGCCCGGATGGAGGTGATCGGCACCGAGGGGGCGCTGTACATCAATTGCGGTCAAGCCGGCCTGGAGATCCACGGCGCCGACGGTGCCCGTCTGCCGGACACGCTGTATTGGCCCAAAATGTTCGGCGGGCGGTTCGGCGTGCTGCAGCAGGAGCTTCGTTATTTTGCCGACTGTGTGGCCAGCGGCCGGCGACCCGATTGGGTCACCCCCCAGGAGTCGCGGGATGCCGTGGCGTTGATCGCCGCGGCGGTCGAGTCGGCCCAGTCGGGGCAAGTGGTCCGGCTTTGAGGCATGGCGGGCGGGCTGCCGTGCGGCCTCGAGTGGTCCTGTTCCACGGACCGGCCCGCTCGGCCGGCCCAGCAAGACCTCCCGACAGCAAAGGAGACGACGATGGCGATCGAGCACGTTCTGGTCACAGGGGCCAGCGGCAAGCTCGGCGGTCCGCTCTGTGAAGCGCTGCTGGCCGCTGGCTACCGCGTCACCGCCCTGCGGCACCGACGGGCGGCGGGAGTGGACGGCGTGGTCGAGGTGCCGATCTCGTTGGGCGACGCCGAAGGGATCGGTCGGTTGGTGGCCGATGCGGACGCGGTCATCCACCTGGCCACCTGCAAGGAGGATCGCGAAGGCGTGATCGAGGTCAGCACGCGGGGGACGTTCAATCTGCTGGACGCCGCCGTGGGCAGCCAGCGGCTTGAGCGGTTCCTGTTGGCCAGCGGCGATGCGGTCAACGGGATCTACTTCAACCCTCAGCCGGTGCCGATCCGCGAGGATCTGCCCATGGCCGCGTACCCCGGCTACTATCCGCTTTCCAAAGTGCTCGAAGAGACGATGGCCCGCCAGTTTTACGTGCAGCGGAGCGTGCCGACGGTCACGTTGCGGATGTCATGGATCCACGCCGAGGATGATATCCTGAACCACCTGACGGTGGCCGGCGAATCGTTCGGCATACCGGTCTGGTCGGAACTGATGGACGACAGCCAGCGGGCCGCCGCAGCGGCGGGCCGCGACGCCGCCGTGGCGCTGCGCCATCCCGACGGCAAACCCATGCGCCGCCATATCGTGGCCGTGGAGGACTGCGTCCAGGCGTTTCTGCTGGCCCTCGAGACGCCAGGTATCGAAGGGGAAACCTTCCAGATCGCCATGGAGGAACCGTTCGATTACGTGGAAACGGCCGCCTACGTGGCCGGCCGGTTGGGGATCGACACGGTCGAGCTGGTCGATCCAGTGGGCCACGACTTCTGCATCGATATCACCAAGGCCCGGTACGTGCTCGGATATCGGCCCCAAGTGGACATCCGCGGCCTGGTGGACCGGGCCATCGAGTTCCGTCGTTCGGGCCGCCCGCGTCGACCCCGTTCTGGATACCAGGGATAAAGGATAGGAGTGCCCCGCCAATGGCTGATCTCAAAGACAAAGTGATCCTGGTGACCGGTGGCACCTCGGGCATCGGTCTGGCCTGCGCGCAACTGTTCGCCCGCTCCGGCGCCAAGGTGGTCGCCATGTCGATCCAGCCCGACGAAGGAAAAGCCCTGGCCGAACAGATGACCGCCGAAGGACACCAGTGCCTTTTCCATCCGGGCGACGTGGGCTGCGAGGAGGATGTGAAGGCCGCCGTGCGACTGGCCGTGGACCGCTTCGGTCGCCTCGACGTGGCCCATGCCAATGCCGGCGTGCTGAAGAACCAGAAAATCACGGATCTTGCGCTGGAGGATTTCCACCTGCTGATCAACGTGAACCTGCTGGGCGCCGTCCTGGTGGCCAAACACGCCATCCCGGTGATGCGCCGCCAGGGCAAAGGGGTCATCTGCTTCACCACCTCGGTCGCCGCCGAGATCGGTTTCCCCGAACATGCTGTCTACTGCGCGTCCAAGGCCGCCGTCGTGGCCCTGATGCGGTCACTCACCACGGACCACACCCCGGAAGGCATCCGCTTCGTGGCCGTCAGTCCAGGCACCATCGACACACCCATGCTGGCCGCCTCCTGCGAAGGCTGGGACAAGCCCAAGGAAGAACTCTACGCCGCGGTGGCCCAAAAAATCCCTGTGCGACGGATGGGCCAACCGATCGATGTGGCCCGCGCCGTCGCCTTCCTGGTAAGCGATGAAGCGGATTTCATCAGCGGCAGCGTCGTACACCTGGAAGGCGGAACCCTGGCCCTGCCGCCGTGGTAGCGGCCGTGCCGAAACGGCCGCCACTGGCCGGCGGCTGACACGCCCCAGGGGCCGCTCCCGTCCGTTCGGCCGGAGAACCCGCCTCCTGAGACAGGCTGCAGGTTGATCGAGGCAAACCACCGCTTCGGTGCCAAGCCCAGCGCCCTTGCAAAGGGCCTTGCGCCCCGGCACGGGGCCGCTGGCTGGGCCTGCGAGGCCAGCGACGCTTGGCCATTACTCTCATTGACATAGTCGACTTTTCTTGCCCCCCTGGAGTCTTCCGGCGAAGCCGAAGGGCATTGGCGTAAGGCGTTCCGGCGCAAGAGGATACGGGCTCTCTTTGGGCCTGCGTCCAGGAGCTCGCCCCACACGATGGCAGGGCAACGGAGGCCGAGGGTGAGACTCTCTTGTGGGCGAAAGCTTGACGCTTTTGTGTAGATTTGCTACAGAGTGGGCTGTACAGCGTCACGAATGGTCGCCTCACCCGCTTCACTCCAGCTGACAGCAACGGCGGATGAACCCCAGCCAGGCCCCAGCCGACACCCAAGACCCGGTGATCCCCATTGGCGTATTGGCCCAAAAGGTGGGCCTGTCGGTCTCGGCCGTCCGCAAATACGAGAACGAGGGATTCATCCTCGCCCACCGGACCAAATCGGGGCACCGGCTCTTCTCTTACGAGGATATTGCGCGGGTGCAGAACCTGCAGCATTTGATCCAGGATCTGGGGCTGAACACCGAAGGGATCCGTCGCATGCAGGCCTTGCTGCCCTGTTGGGGCCTGTTGCCCTGTGACGAGCAGAAGCGGGAGCGGTGTCCGGCTTACCGGGACAGCACGCGTCCGTGCTGGATGATCAAGGGGCTGGATTGCGCACCCCAGGGCAACGAGTGCCGGCGGTGTGTGGTCTATCGGTTTGGTTCCTTGTGCATCCAGGACATCAAGCGGTTGCTGCACGAGCAGCGTGAACTGGACACAGCGGTGGCGATGCGGGAGTTGTTGCAGCGTTTGAGAAGCGTCAGGCAGGAGGGAAATGAGCATGCTGGAGGCGTTGTGTGAGCAAGTCTCCGTCGGCCGCGGTGTGATGCGGCTCGTGCGGGATGATATCACACTGCTGGATGTGGACGCCTTTGTCTACTACGGGCGGCACGACCTTCAATTGGGCTCCGGCTTTGGTGGAGCCATTTCGGTCCGGGGCGGGCGGGCGATCCAGGAGGAGTTGGACAAGCTGGCGCCGGTCGAGACGTGCCAGGTCGTAGTCACCGGCGCGGGGAACCTCAAGGCACGGTTCATCATCCACGCCGTGGGGCCGCGGTTCAACGAGCCGGAGACGGAGAGCAAGCTTCGCACGACGGTGCACCGTGCCCTGGAGGCCGCCGAGGCCAAGGGGGTACGGCGGATCGCCCTGCCGCCGATGGGCGCCGGATTCTATGCCGTCCCCCTGGAGCTGTGCGCCCGGGTGATGGTAGAGGTGATCGCCGCGCATTTGCGGGGCGGGACGCAGATCGAGGAAGTGACGATTTGCGTGGTGGACCGGCGCGAGTTTGAGGCGTTTGCCCGCCAGTTGGATGGACTTCAGCCACAAGAGCCGAGCGACCGATGAGCGACTTGTTGCATTTTGCCGAACATCGACTCCAGGAGATGGCCCTGGCTTTCATGTTCTTGGTCTATACGGTCCGTATCATCTGGCTGCTGCGGTTCCGCGCGGCCCGGGAGCGTCAGGCTCCGACCGGCGCGCCTGACACCTCGGTCTCCAGCGCAGTACTCCATTCATGGGCCAACATCGCGATGCCCTGGGCCATGGAGAGCACGCGGAAGAAGTTCTTCCTTTATCTGCAGTTCGTCGTTTTCCACCTGGGTGTGGCCGCGGCGATCATCCTTTCGTTCATCATCCCTTACGGCCCCGGGCTCCTGGAGCACCGGTGGGTCGTGCGGCTCATCCAGGGGATCACAGCAGCGGCTTGTGTGGTGGGAGTCATGCGCTTGGCCCGGCGAGTGGCCAATCCCCACATGCGGGCGATCAGTTCTCCGGACGATTACTTCTCGCTGGGCCTGCTGGTCGTGTGGTTGTTCTTCGCCGTGCTGGCGGCTCCCAACGACACCAGCCGCGAAGGGCCTCTGTTGGCCTTCTTCCTGTTGACGGCTTTCTTCCTGGTCTACGTACCCTTCAGCAAGATTTCCCACTACTTGTACTATCCTTTCACGCGCTACTACTTGGGCAAGACGTTGGGTCACCGGGGTGTCTATCCCGTTCGTCGCCGTCCTCGCGCGGTTTGAACAGCGCGGCTGGCGGAATGGGTCATAGGGAAGGTATTTATGAGCAAGCGGAAAGAGCAATCCCACAGAGTGAAGGTGGTTCTCCAGCGGTTACGGGAGAAGATGAACCGGCAGATGGCCGGTTCGCTGGTGGCCTGTGTGCACTGCGGCATGTGCACCGATTCGTGCCATTACGTGCTGGCCAACCCTGATGACCCCACCTATGCCCCAGCGTACAAGGCAGACAAGATCCGCAAGCTCTTCAAGCGCCATCTGGACTGGACGGGCCGCGTCTTTCCCTGGTGGGTCAAGGCGGAGGGCATCTACTCGGACGAGGATCTGGAAGAGCTGAAGGATACCGTCTTCGGCAAGTGCACCAACTGCCGCCGCTGTTCGCTCAACTGTCCCATGGGAGTCGACATGGCCACCTTCAATCGGATGGCCCGCGGCCTGTTGGTCTCGGTGGGCATCATGCCCGAAGGCGTGGCCGTGGTGAGCAAAGATCAGTGGGAGATCGGCAACCAGATGGGCGTCCTGAAGGAGGACTACCTGGAAACCCTGGAATGGATGAGTGAAGAGCTCCGCGACGAGTTGGGCGACCCGCAGTTCACTATCCCGGTCGATCGGACCGATTGCGAAATCGTTTATGCCATCAACCCTCGGGAAGTGAAATACGACCCGCGCACCATCGCCGATGCGGCCAAGATTTTCTACCTGACCGGCGAGAACTGGACGATGCCCAGCGACTGCTGGGACATGACCAACTTCGGGCTGTTTTCAGGCGACGACGAGCTGGGCGGGGCCGTGGCGCGGCGGTTGTACGAAAAGGTGATCGAGCTGCGGGGCAAGAAGCTGGTGATGTCCGAATGCGGCCACGGCTATCGCTCCACGCGCTGCGAAGCCCCCAACTGGGCGCAGTTCGATGTGCCCTTTGAGATGGAAAGCTCGGTGATCACCATGCTCCGCTACATCAGCGAAGGCCGCATCCGGGTGGATAAGACGCGGAATACCGAACCGGTCACCTTCCACGATTCCTGCAACAACGCGCGCAGCTGCGGGATGTTCGAGGAACCGCGTGAACTGCTCAAGCTCGTGGTGACCGACTTCCGGGAAATGTATCCCAACCGGGCCGAAAACTTCTGTTGCACCGGAGGCGGGGGAGCGATGAGCATGTCCGAATACACGCCGCGGCGGCTCAAGTCGGCCAGGATCAAGGCCGAACAGCTCCGCGCCACCGGCGCCAAGATCGTGGCCACCTCCTGCCATAACTGCGTCGACGGCCTGACGGACCTGATCCGCCACTATGAGCTCGATATGGAGGTGACCCAGCTGGTGAACCTGGTGGCCAACGCCGTGATCGTGGAAAAGAAGGTGGCCGTACCCGCTGCCGGCCCGCCCAAGCCCGCGCCGCTGGCCGGCAAGACGATCCTGGTGGCCGACGACGAGCCGGATCAAGTGGCCTGGCTGAGCACCCTGTTCGCCGATCACGGGGCGAAGGTGGTCGAAGCCTGCGATGGCGACCAGGCCCTGGAGCTGGCCCGAACCCACAAGCCGGATCTGCTGACCCTGGATCTGGCCATGCCGGGCAAGAGCGCCGGGGAAGTGTTCGAGTTGATCCGTCGGGAGCCGCAGTTGGCCGACCTGAAGGTCTGTGTGATCAGCGGCCGGCCCGAGCTGCGGAAGACCATCTATGACCGGTCCGTGAAGCCGCCGGAAGGGTATCTGGACAAACCAGTGACGGAGGAACGGGTGCTGCGCTCGGTGCGCAAAGTGCTGGAGCTGGCACATGACGATGGGAAATAGGCTGTGACCGTCGCGCGGTGTGTGTGGTGATGGCATGGCCGGTTTTCCGCGACCAAACGCCGAGTGATGAGAGAAACCCGACGTGCCAGCCTGGCCGGCACGCATGCTTTGAAAACCCGTAACCTGCGGCGGCCCTTGGGATTGGCGAGCAAGCGGGGATGCGTGCTCGAGGTTCACGGTGTGGCGCCGCAGAGCCGGGCGGCGGAGGTGGGCGATGGACGATGTGTTCAGGCAGTACTTCGAACGTTTGCCCTGTTACCTGACGGTACAGGATCGCCAGTTCCGCATCCTGCATGCCAATCAGCGGTTCCGGGAGGATTTCGGGGATTTCGAAGGCCGGCACTGTTATCAGGTATACAAGCAGCGGTCGGAGAAGTGCGAGGTCTGTCCGGTGGAGGAGACCTTCTGGGACGGCCAGTCCCACCGGCGTGAACAGCGCGTGCGATGCCTGGACGGCAAGGAGGTCTGCGTGCTGGTGGAAACCACGCCCATCTACGATGCCGACGGCAATATCCGGGCGGTGGTGGAGATGTCCACCGACGTGACCTACATCAAGCGGCTGGAAGAACAACTCCGCCAGAGCCGGCAGCGCTATCAGCTGCTGTTCGAAGAGGTGCCTTGCTTCATCTCCATCCAGGACCGACAGCTTCGGATCATCGAAATGAACCGGGCATTCCGCGAGGAGTTCGGCTCCGGGCTGGGCTGCCAATGCTACGAAGTGTACAAGCACCGGAGCGAACCGTGTGTGCCCTGCCCGGTGTTGGACACCTTCGAGGACGGCCAGATGCACAGCCGCGAGGAGGTGGTCAAGTCGTCCGCTGGCGAGCCGATGCACGTGCTGGTCACCACGGCCCCTCTGCGGGACGGTGACGGGAGGATCGTGGCGGTGATGGAGATGAGCACCGATATCACCGAGCTGCGCAAGCTGCAGTCGCACCTGACGTCATTGGGCCTGCTCATCGGTTCGGTCTCCCATGCGCTGAAGGGGCTGCTCCATGGCCTGGCCGGCGGCATGTATCTGGTGGAGACGGGGTTCAGGAAAGACCAGTCGGATCGTGTCGAGCGCGGTTGGCAGATCGTCCGCCGCAACGTGGACTGTATCCGCGCCATGGTTTCCGACATCCTCTACTATGCCAGGGATCGGGAGCCGGTCCGGGAGCCTGTGTCGGCCGCCGAGTTGGCCGAGGAGGCGCGACAACTGGTCGCCGCGCGGGCCGCGGAGTACCATGTGGAGTTGAACTTCCGCGTAGAGCCCTCGGCTGGCCACTTCCAGGCGGACGTCAACGCCGTCCGTTCCCTGCTGGTGAACCTGCTGGAAAACGGCATCGACGCCTGCCGGCTGGATGATTCCAAGGCCGACCACCGCGTGGCCTTGCGCGCCCGCGGCTCCGCTGAGGAAGTCCAGTTCGAGGTGGAAGACAATGGACTGGGCATGGACCGGGAAACCTCTGATAGGGCCTTCAGCCTCTTTTTCTCCTCCAAGGGCTCCGAAGGCACGGGGCTGGGACTGTTCGTGGCCAATCGCATCGCCCAGGCCCACGGGGGCAGGATCGAATTGGAGTCCCAGGTCGGCGCGGGCAGCCGATTCGTCGTCCACCTGCCACGAAAGTGAAAACGTGCTTCTGAACCTTCCCCTGCCGGCAAGGAGAACCAGAGATGAGCGAGCCAGACAAGACGGTGCTGGTCGTCGACGATGATCCCGATGCCCGTACGTACCTGGCCACCGTACTGGAAGACCACGGCCTGAGCCCCGTGCTCGCCAAGGACGGAAGCGAAGCGCTGGAGCAGATCCAGAAGCAGCCTCCCGACCTGGTGGCGCTGGATATCGCCATGCCGGAAAAGTCCGGCGTGGCCGTCTACCGGGCCCTCAGGGAAAACGATCGCTTGCGGGGAATCCCTGTGATCATCATTACGGGCATCTCGGACGAGTTCGAGCGGTTCATCTCCAGCCGCAAGCACGTGCCCCCGCCGGACGGCTACATCAGCAAACCGGTGGACGCCCAGCAGTTCATGGCCATGGTCGGGCGCCTGCTGAGCTGACGACACTTCATGGTCACGCGCCCCACTTCTTGCCAACCCCCGTTTGCCCTCGTTCGGCGCTGCCCCGCTCGCCGCTGAACGGCCCCGGTCCGCGGCGGTTGCCCCGTCGCCTGCGGCGTCAGTATACTGGGAGTCCTTTGGTTGTTTCCAAGGGCAACCGCGGGGAAGCTCTGCCAGCGCTGGGGACCGACGTGGCCGGCCGGGCAGCGGGTGATTCGGCGGCCTGCCCGGAAAGGCCTGTAATTCAGGAGTCTTGATCGTGCGCGATTACTTTTACGGGTATCCCCGGCCGGACGGCCAGGTGGGGATACGCAACCATGTCCTGATGCTCAGCGGCACACTGTATGCCAATCCGACCTGCGAACGGGTGGCCCATTTGGTGCAGAACACCGTGCCCATTGTCCATCCGCTGGGGCGTTGCCAGATCGCTCCGGACTTGGCTCAGACCTTCCGCACACTGGTAGGCCATGGCAAGAACCCCAACGCCGGGGCGGTGATCGTGGTGGATCATTTCAAGGAGCAGGGCTGCACGGCTGAGGAGATCGCCCATGAGGTGGCCGCCACGGGCAAGCCGGTCGAGGTGGTCAACATCCGCCGCGAAGGGGGGGCGGTCAGCGCGTTGGCCAAGGCCGTTCGCCTGGCCGTGGACATGAACCGTCGCATCACAGGCCAGCAGCGGGAGCGGGTATCGCTGAGCCGACTGGTGTACGGCTTCAACTGCGGCACCAGCGACGTGACCAGCGGCCTGGCCCACAACCGCTGTGTGGGATGGGTCGTCGACCGGGTGATCGAGGCTGGGGGACGCGCCCTGGGGGCGGAGACGACGGAAATGATGGGCGGCGAGGATCTCATCCGCCAACGGGCCAAGACGCCGGAGATCGCCGCCAAGCTGCTGGGGATGATCGAGCGGATGGAAAAGCGGATCTTGGCGTGCGGCGTGGACATGCGAGGCAGCCAGCCCACGGGGGACAACATCGCCGGGGGGCTTTCGACCATCGAAGAGAAATCCCTGGGGGCCATGCAGAAATGGGGCTCCAAGCCGATCGTGGGGGTGGTGGAATATGCCGAACCCATCGGACCCGAACCGGGACTGTGGCTGATGGACACGCCCGGCCACGGCGGCGAGAGCATCACGGGGATCGCCGCGGCCGGGGCCCAAGTGATGAGCTTCAGCACCGGCGGCGGTCACACGATCAACCATCCGCTGATGATCACCATGCGCCTGACGGGCAATCGCCAGTCCTGGGAGCAGATGCACGAGACCATGGAGGTGGACGTCTCCGACATGTTCGAGGGCACGTCGCTGGAGGAGGCCGGCCGGCGGCTGCTGGACGAGGTGCTGGACCTCTGCGACGGCAAGATGACCAAGGCCGAAGCGATGCGGGAGTTCAATGGGTTTGCCATCAATCGATGCGGGCCGAGCGTGTGAGGACCGCAGGGCTGCGGTGACCGACGTGCCGGCCTTCGAACAACAGCTGCGCAACATGGCGCAGGCCGAGGGCGGCCCGGGGTGGCTCGCCGAGTGCGCCGAACGAGATGTGTACCTGGCGCTTTCGCGCCAGTTGATCGATGCGCTGGCCGAGTGGCTCGAAGGGATTGACGAACACAAGGTGCTGGAGGTGTGCGCCGGGGGCGGCCGGTTGGCAGGGGCTCTGGCCGGGCGCGGCATCAGGGTTGTGGCCACGGACGTCCGGCCTGCAGCCAGGCACGTGGAGGCGTTGGCGGCCCACGAAGCGCTCCGGCGGTGGCGGCCGCGCGTGGTCGTGGGCTGCTTCGTGCCGCTGGACAGCGGCGTGGACGCACTGGTGCTCGGCTTTCCCTCCGTGCGGCATTACCTGGTGCTCGGCGCGCGGCTGGACGGCACCTTCGGGTCAGAGGCCCTGTGGCGGCAACCGGGCTGGAAAGCCGCGCCGGTGGAAGCGATAAACCGGTGGATGCTTACACGTCACGACGTTTGGACAGGCGACCCGCACCGGCCGGTGCTTCAGCACGGCGAGGCGTGGCATTTCCGCCGTGCGGGAGGCGCGGACCGGTCCGGCTGACGCGTCGACGCCCGGAGGGCGCAACGGCAACGCATTCCGGGGCCGTTTCTTCCCGGTGCGTCTGCCATCGCGATTTTCGACGGACTTCCTTTCTACTTTTCTGCGGCAGGGTGCAAGTGGACGAACAACAACGCTACAAGCCTCAAGAGGTGCGTGATTTGGTCACCCGGATCGCGACCGCGGCGGGTGTGCCGGTCGCCGATGCCGGGATCCTGGCCGAAGCCCTGGTCGACGCCGACCTGCACGGCAAATCGACCCACGGCGTATCTCGTTTGAATATCTATATCCGGCGCATCCAGCGGGGGCTGATCGATCCGCAGGCCCGGTTGGAAGTCACGCAGCGGCGGCCGGCCGTGTTGGCGGTCGATGCCGGCAACGGGCTGGGGCAAGTTCAGGCGGTCAAGACGCTGGAACGGCTGGTGCCGCTGGCGCGCCAGCACGGTGTGGCTTCGGCCACGGTGCGGCGTTCCCAGCACTTCGGCTGCCTGGCCTACTACTGCAATCGGGCCGCAAGGCAGGGTCTGGTGCTGATGGCCATGACGAACTGTGAACCGGCCATGTCCCCGGTGGGCGGGTGCGAAGCGTTTTTCGGGACCAATCCGATTGCCGTCTCCTTTCCCACGGGCAAGGGCTTTGCCTTGGCTATCGACCTGGCCACATCGCGGATCGCCCGGGGCAAGATCATTGCGGCTCACAAGGCGGGCCGGCCGATCCCGGAGGGTTGGGCCCTGGACCCGGAGGGGAACCCGACCACGGACGCCGCCGCGGCCCTGGCGGGCACCGTGTTGGCCATGGCCGGCCACAAAGGTGTGGCCTTGGCCACGCTGGTCGAGCTTTTCTGCGGTGTGCTTTCCGGGGCGGCGGTGGGCAACCAGGTGGGTTCGATGTACAAGCACATGGACCGGGCGCAGAACGTGGGCCATTTCTTCGCGCTGCTGGACCCGGCGGCGTTCATGGAACCCGACGAGCTGGTCCGCCGGGTGGACGAGATGATCGATCGCATGAAGGCCTGTCGCCGCCGGCCGGGGGTCGAGGAGATCCGGGTGCCGGGCGAAGGGGCCGCTCGCCACGCGGCTTTCTGTGCCGAGCACGGGATCCCCGTTGGGCCGGAGACGATCGAAGAGTTCAAAGGGCTGTGCCGGGAATATGGGATAAGCTGGTCGCTGCAACCGGTCGGCCGGTAGGTGTCGGGGCAACGGCCGGACGAGGCAGGCGAGGCATGAGAGGCAGTTGACAAACATGGCGGACGTACTGGTAACGGAGAACATCGTCGGGCCGGCGATGGAACGGCTCGGGCGGGAATGGTCGGTGGCCTTCGAGCCGGAGCTGTGGCGGCGGCCGGAGCGGCTGGGCGAGCGGTTAGAGGGTGTGCGGGCGCTGGTGGTGCGGAACCAGACGCAGGTGACCGAGGCCTTGTTGGCTCGCGGGGCGGCCCTCGAGATCGTGGCCCGCGCCGGGACAGGGCTGGACAACATCGACGTGGAGGCCGCCTCGCGCAGTGGCGTGGTCGTGGCCTGGACGCCCGTACAGAATTCGGTGTCGGTGGCCGAGTTGGCCATCGGTTTGATGTTGGCTTTGGCTCGTGGGATCCCCCGGGGCGATCGACATGTGAAGCAGGGAGGCTGGGCGCGCCACGAGTTCCACGGGCTGGAGCTTTGGGGCAAGACGCTGGGCATCGTCGGGTTCGGGCGGATCGGTTTCTTGACGGCCATGCGGGCCCGCGGTTTCGGGATGGAGGTGGTCGCTCACGATCCGTTCGTGGACCCCGATTCGCCGCTGGTGGTCGAGGCCCGCGCCCGGCTGGTCGGGCTGGAGGAGCTGCTGGCCCGGGCCGATGTGATCAGCTGTCATTTGCCGGGCGGGCCGTCGACGCGCGGACTGTTCGATTACGGCCGGTTTTGTCAAGCGAAGCGGGGGGCTCTGTTCGTCAACGTGGCGCGGGGCGAGGTGGTGGACGAAGCGGGGCTGATCCGGGCGCTGGAAGAAGGGCGGCTGGGCGGAGCGGCGCTGGACGTGCGCCAGGTGGAACCACCGGCGGCCGGGCCGCTGTCGTCCATGGACAACGTGATCCTCACGCCACACATCGGCGCCTTTACCCGGGAGGCCCAACAGCGGGTGGTGGCCGCTGTCTGTCGCGACGTGGATGCCGTGTTGCGGGGCGAGCCGGCAGCCCATTATGTGAACTTCCCTCGGCCTCGCGACCGCTGTTGGCCGCGGTGACCCGATGGGCGGGACGGCCTTCGCACTGCTTTCGGTTTTGGGCATGGCCGCCTTTACGCTGGTATTGCGCGCGGCCCTGGAAACCTGGCCGGTCGGGCTGGCGGGCGTTTTTTCCCGCGTCGTCACCCTCGCCGCCTTGGGTACGTGGGTTTTGGCCCGCGGCCAAGGCTGGCGGCGGCTGCGGCCCCGCGGGACCCTGACTTGGCTGGCGCTGATGGGCGTCGTCTCCGTACTGATCAATCTCCTCCTGTTTGGATCCCTGAAATGGACCACGGCCACGAACAATGCCCTCCTCTTCCGGCTGGATGTCGTCTTCGTGGTGCTGATCGGCTGGGTGTTGGGGATCGAGCGCCCCGGGTGGCGCCAACTGGCTCTGTTGCCACTGATGCTGGCGGGCGTGGCCTTGGTGGGCGAAGTGGACCGCATGGATTGGGCCGGCCACTTGCCCGGGGACTTGATGGTGGTAGGGGCGGCCTTCGCCTTTGCGGCCAACGCCTTCGTGATCCGGCACATCCTGAGGCGGATGGATGAAGAGGCCGTGGCGCTGGTGAACCATGGGCTGAGCACGTTCGGTTTTCTGGGGTTGGCAGTCGGCGGCGGCGAGTTTGCCCGGATGCCTTTGGCCGGCGCGAGGCCGTCAGCCTGGATGTGCTTGGGGCTGTTGGGCCTCGTGGCGGCCGTCGTGTTGCCGTTATACTATGCGGCACTGCGGCGGATGGCCGTGTGGAAGCTGCGGGCCTGGCTGCTGTTGACCCCCGTAGTGGTCGCAGGGCTGGAATGGGCGATCTGGGGCGTGCGTCCGGGAGGAGGCCAGTGTGTCGGCGCGGCCTTGATCCTGGCCGGACTGGCCGGACTGGTTCGCGCCGAATGGCAGTCAGCGGCCAAAGGCCGGGCCGGAGTGCTTCGGTCGCCGGCCGAAGACGATCGGCCATCGACTCGGGTGCGGGAAACGCAGGAAGGTCCTTCACGATGAACGATCAGCCCCAGGTCACTCAACGCTGGTATGCTGGACTGACAGGTTACCACTGGCTCGTGCTGGTGATCGCCTCGCTGGGCTGGGTATTCGACATCTTCGAGGGCCAGATCTTTGTGGCCAGCATGGAGGAGATGGCCGGGGATCTGCTCGAGGAGCTCTCCGAAGGGGCTCGGGAACGCCACAATACGACGGCCTTCTCTTTCTACTTGATCGGCGGTGCATTGGGCGGCGTATTCTTCGGGGCGCTCAGTGACCGCATCGGCCGCACACGGACGATGATCCTGACGATCCTTATGTATTCCCTGTTCACCTGCCTGACGGCTTTTGCCCAAGCGTGGTGGCAGGTGCTGGTGCTGCGATTCCTGGTCGCTTTGGGCACGGGGGGAGAATGGGCGGTGGCCAGTGCAATGGTGGCCGAGGTGTTTCCGCAGCGGGCGCGGGCCTGGTCGTTGGGCATCTTTCACGCCTCCAGCGTCCTGGGCACGTGGCTGGCGTCGCTGGCCGGCGCCGTCGTGGTGGCCAACCCGGCTTTGGGCTGGCGCGGGGCGTTCCTGATCGGTGTGCTGCCGGCCCTTTTAACCCTTTGGATCCGCTGGCGGTTGCGAGAGCCGGACCGCTGGGTCAAAGCCCGGCAACTGGCCGCCGAAGACCACACCCAAAGGACCGGGCGACTGCAGGACCTGTTCGCCCCGGGCTTGGCGAAAAACACGCTGATCGGCATCAGTCTGGCCACCATCGGCCTGGCCACTTTCTGGGGCGTCCATGTGTTCGGCAAGAACCTTCTCCGCCAGTGGGCTGATGGGCATTACCCGGTGGCGGCCGCCGCGGGCGATCCTGGCGGCGTGTCTGCGGGCCAGCCGGACCAGGCTTGGCGCCAAGCAGCCGTCAAGCGATGGGAGATGCTGGGCATGTTCCTGGTCACCACCGGCGGCGGGTTGGGCTTGGTGTCCTTCGGCCCGATTTGCGAACGGATCGGCCGCCGCGGGGCTTTTCTGTTTTTCCACCTTGGCGGATTGGCCAGTGCGCTGATCGTCTTCCAACTGTTGGGCGGTCAATCGCCGTATGTGCTTTGCCCAGCACTGTTCGTGTTCGGCTTTCTTACCTTGGGCATGCACGCCGGTTATGCCATCTATTTTCCCGAACTCTTCCCCACGCGGCTCCGCGGCACCGGAGCGGGATTGTGTTTCAACGGCGGACGCCTGTTGGCCGCTTCGGTGATCTGGGTCCGCGGTTGGATGCGCGACGAAGAGCTGATGGGTCTGACGTTGGAAGATACGGTCTCCATCCTCAGCCTGTTGTTCCTGGTCGGCGCCGCCCTGCTGCTCGTGGCCCCGGAGACCAAGGGGCGCGATCTGCCCACGTGAACGCGCGAGAAAGTGGGCCGCCCAGACTGCCCCAACCGACGTATCCTCATCTTCCGGGCAAGCGGGGACGGTTGCCCTGCGATTTTTTTCTCACCCCAGGCCGTGGCCCACCGGTCGGACCTCTTGCCCGTCGGGGCAGTCGGGGGGAGAATGGGCGAGAGGTGATCAGGCCCCCGTGGTGGGGCGTCCGGCGGTCAGGCGGGGCGGCTCATGTTGGCCAAGCTGACAACCTTTTCGCTGCTGGGCATCGAGGCGGTGCCGGTCGAGGTGGAGGTCGACGTGTCGCCGGTCGGCCTGCCGAAGATGGTCTTGGTGGGGCTTCCGGAAGCGGCCGTCAAGGAGAGCACCCACCGGGTGGAGCGAGCCATCGTCAACTCAGGGTTCCAGCGGCCTCGGACCCGCGTGGTGATCAACCTGGCGCCGGCCGACCTGCCCAAGGACGCCGCCTCCTTTGATCTGCCGATCGCCATTGGGGTTCTGGCGGCCAGTGGCCAAATCCAGCCGGAGCGGTTGAACCGGTACGCCGTGGTGGGCGAGCTGGCGCTGGACGGCAGCATGCGGCCGACCAAAGGGGCGTTGTCGATCGCCATGGCGGCCGCGGGCGTGGACGGCCTGCAGGGTGTGTTGGTCCCGGCGGCCAGCGCGCCGGAGGCGGCGGTGGTCGAACGGGTCGAGGCGGTGGCGGTGGACAGTTTGTCCCAGGCCATCGGCTTCTTGTGCGGGCAGATCGAGATTGACCCCGTGCCGTCGCGACTGGATGACCTGTTCCGCCAACTGGCGGCCTACGACGAAGATTTCGCCGATGTGCGCGGCCAGGAGATGGCCAAACGGGCCCTGTGTGTGGCGGCGGCCGGCGGGCACAACGTGCTGATGCTGGGCCCGCCCGGATCGGGCAAGACGATGCTGGCCAAGCGGCTTCGCACCGTGCTGCCCGATCTGTCGCCGGAGGAGTCGATCGAAACGACGCGGATCTACAGCGCCTTGGGGCAATTGCCGCCAGGGCAGCCGTTGTTGGCCACCCGCCCGTTCCGCGCCCCTCACCATACGATCAGCGACGCGGGCCTGGTGGGCGGTGGTTCGCCGCCGGCACCCGGCGAAATCAGCCTGGCCCACAACGGCGTGCTCTTTCTGGACGAGCTGCCTGAATTCAACCGCCGCACACTGGAGGTGCTGCGCCAGCCGGTTGAAGAGGGCACGGTGACCATTTCCCGGGCCATGGCCAGCACCACCTTTCCGGCCAACTTCATGCTCGTGGTGGCCCTGAACCCTTGCCCCTGCGGCTACCGGAACGACCCGCGCCGCACATGCCATTGCACGGTGCCCCAGATCGAACGCTACATGAACAAGATCTCTGGGCCCCTGCTGGACCGCATCGATATCCATATCGAAGTGCCCGCCGTGCCCTACCGTGAACTGGCCGCCAAGGTGCCGGGCACGTCCAGCGAAGAGATCCGCCGGCAGGTGACCGAGGCCCGCCGGATCCAGTTGGAACGCTTCCGCGGCCTGCCCACTCGCTACAACGCCGATATGAGCCACCGGCAAACCCGCCTGTTCTGCGCGCTGGACGAAGAAGGCCGCAACCTGCTGCGCGCGGCGGTCACCGAACTGGGGCTGTCGGCGCGGGCCCACGACAAGGTGCTCCGCGTAGCCCGCACGATCGCCGATCTGGACGGGAGCCAGACGATCCAGGCGGCGCACCTGAACGAAGCGATCAACTACCGCATGCTTGATCGGGAGATGTGGACCTGAACGGGGGGGCCAAAGCCCGCGGCGGCTGGCGCGGCGGCGGTCTGTGCCAGACGAAGCGCGGCATTGCGGCTGCGGCCTCGTCGCCCCAGTCCCCCTTGAGTCGCCTGGCCACCCCCGTTGCCACTGGATTGCCGCGGAGGTCTCGTGGGCGGGGGGCTGACAAAATGGAGAAATCTGTGAAATTTTCCTTGCCTACACAGCTGCCCAGGTTGACCCCTGTCGGAGGGTAGGATAGAATCGGGCGCTCAATATGCGGGAATATGTCCTCCGGGAATGGCCTACCTGATGGCCCGTCCGAAGGGTGCGGGCGCGAGGGGTAGCCGATGCGGGTTTACCGAAGCGGGTCACAGTGGGTAGTTCACTCGCCGGGGAAGCTGAATCTCTTCTTCGAGGTACTTGGCGAGCGGGAAGACGGGTATCACGAGATCGAGACGCTCGTATATCCGATTGA
>DQVB01000147.1 GCA_015661985.1 Planctomycetota bacterium
GACAAGACCGGGAAGAACCCCGTGCCTGGTCAACCCACGTTTTCACCTCCCCTCGTGTAACCCATCTGTTTGGGGCTGGCCCGTTGCGTTAGCCTGGTCCCCGCAGAGATGAATGGCGTTCCTCCCCCCTGGGGGCTCCTTCTGGAGACGATGTTTTTCCACTTGAGAGTCGAACAGTTGCCGACTTTTGTAACCAATAAGGCGCAGAGAATACGCCAAATTGGCCTGTTTGTGTCTCCAGGCGGGCCGTTGCGGGGCCGCGTGGAGGTGGATTTTTTGCCCAAAGGCTAGATTTATTTTCCGGGCCGGGGGAAAATGGAAGGGGCTGGGCAAGTGGTTTTCGAGAAGGAGTGTGGGGAGACCATCCATGAGACGCAGGAGCTACGCTGGGTTTACGTTGGTCGAGCTGCTGGTGGTGATCGCGATCATTGGCATGCTCATGGCATTACTATTGCCCGCCGTGCAGGCCGCCCGCGAGGCGGGCCGCCGGTCGACGTGCATGAACAACATCAGGCAACTGACGCTGGCGGCGCAGAATTTCGAATCAGCCCGAGGCGAGTTCCCCGGCTACGTGAACTACCTCGGCTTGCGGCACAGCGTCACGGGGCTGCCCATTGGAGCGGACGGGAACCCGCTGACGCTGGTTTCCCACGCTTCCGATAACCCGCTGCATACCAACGACGTCAGCTGGGTGGTGGTTTTGTTCCCTTACACTGAGCGCGCCGACCTGTGGAAAAAGTGGCGTGAACGCAGGATCCCCACCAGTGACGGGGCCGCGGTGGGCGAAGAGAACAATCCCAACTACAGGCCGCGGCCCTTTGTGCAAGGGATGGTGTGTCCGAGCAACCCGCGCGAATCAAGTGATCCACCCCCGTTGGCGTATGCCGCCAATTGCGGTTTGCCCACGGTGGTTTCGCAGGGAGCGGTGTTGCCCAACAAGCCCTTTGACGGCGTCTTCCACAATCACAGCTCGGAGGTGTCCCCGAAGAGGTACGTGAAGGTATCGCTGGATTACATCACCCAGCACGACGGGGCCTCCAATACGCTGATGTTTTCCGAGAACCTCCAGGCCACGAGCTGGGTGCCGATGGCCCAGGCTTCGGGTGGGCCGCCCGCGCGGCGGATGCCTCGTGAGACGGACGTCGGTTTGTTGTGGACGCCGGTGCGCAACATGAGTTGCTCGCAGGGCAACGATATCGTGGGGATCAACGACTGCCGGGATGCGCAACCTGGTCCCCTGCGGTTCGCCAGGCCCTCTTCCTATCACCCGGGCGTGGTCATCGCCTCGTTCTGTGACGGGCGGCAGGTCATACTGCGCGAAGGGATTGACTGGACCGTCTACAAACACGTGATGACGCCGTGGAGCGAAAAGGCGGGCATTCCGGGGACCTTCGATCCGGGGTCACTCTAATCCATTGGACAGGTCCTCGATCCGGGATCGCTTTGAAAAAGGGGCTGCCTGATCCTGGGCATTCCCTTTGCTCGGCACGTTGATCGCGAGTTGCCTTTCAAGGAGCGGGCCGCTCGGGCCCGGCCCCGGCCACAGATGGGCGCCCAGTGCCGCGAAGGAGTGGAACGTGACGATCACCCCCGAAACCCTCGAGAAACTCGCCCAGTTCGACACGCCCACCATCTGCAACGTCATAGAGTTGTTCCACGTCCGGCCGCGCGACACGGGCTATATGGACGGCCGCATCCGAGCCAATTTCCCCGAGCTGGCGCCTATGGTGGGATTTGCCAGCACGGCCGCCTTCCGCAGCGCTTCTGCGCCGGCTGGCGGCGACGCCTACGGGAGCTTTATCGACCAGGTGAAGACCTTCGGCGAATTGCCTGGGCCGGCCGTCATGGTGTTCGAGGATCTGGACGACCCGCCGGTGGGCGCTACCTTTGGTGAGGTGATGTGCTCCACCTACCAGGCCTTTGGCTCCGTGGGGTTGATCACCTCCGGCGGTGGCCGCGACCTGCCTCAGGTTCGCAAGCTGCGTTACCCTGTTTTCACCGGCTCGACCATCTGCTCCCACGCATACTGCCACATCCTCCATATCGGGCTCCCGGTGCGCGTGGGGGGCCTGGTGGTCAACCATGGCGACTTGTTGCATGGTGATGCCGACGGTGTGACGAGTATCCCGCTGGAGATCGCCACCGAGGTGGCCGACGTGGCCGGGGAGTTCGTGGCGGCCGAGCGGATCGTGCTGGATTACGTGCAGGGGCCGGGGACGAAGACGGTAGCTGGATTGATCGAGGCGCGCCAGGAGTTCACTCGCGTGGTGGACCAGCTGCGCCGGCGGCTGCGACGGGGTTGACCTGGGTTCGGCTCCCTTGCCCTGCCGCGGTGGGGCGGCCGGGGGCGAGGCCTGGTGGGACCGTTTTCGCTTCCCCTGGGGTTCTCAACCGCCCCATGGCTCGCACCGGGCGGCGATCCAACCGGACAGGTCGGCGGCCAGCTGCTCCCACTCGGGCTCGTGCCACAGGTCATGGTACAGGCCGTCGTAGAGTCGCAGCGTCTTGTCCGTGGCGACGGCGCGGGCATAGAGCTGCCGGCTGCCCTCCACCGCCGTCACCCTGTCGCCCGTGCCGTGGTAAACGATGAAGGGCTGCTCAACCCCGTCCAGGTTGGCCGAAAGCCAACGCGCAATGCGCAGCACCTCCGCCGCAGTGCGGTTCGGCACGCGGCCGCGGAACACCAACGGATCTTGGCGAAAATCAGCGACCACCTGCGGATCCCGAGAAAGACAGGCCCCGCTCATCCGTACCAATCCCAGCCGGGGCGCCAGCCGCCCGGCGACCGCAGCCAGATGGCGCAACAGGGGGTAGACGCCGGTGGCCAGCTTCAGGGCGGGGGCACTGAGCACGAGTCCTTGCACATCCGGCCGGCGGGTCAAGGAGAACCGAAGTACCACCGCCCCGCCCATGCTGTGGCCAAAGAGGAACACCGGCTGCGCCGGATGGCGGCTGCGCAGCCACTCCACGGCCCCGCTGACGTCCTCCACATACTGCTCGAACCGCTCGATCCATAGCCGCTTGCCCTCCGAGCGGCCGTGGCCTCGCAGATCCAGCCCGTAGACGCCGCAGCCACCCTCGTTGAGCCGCCGCGCCAGTTCGCTGTAGCGGCCGCTATGCTCCACGATGCCGTGCACCAGGAGCATGACCGCCCGCACGGGGTCGGACGGGAGCCAGACATTCGCATGAAGGGCAATCCCATCGACCGCCTGGAACCGCTCCATCCGGTACGGCATCGTTCGTCGGCCCTCCCAAGGACACCAGGGGACTCCGGTACACCCTGGCCGGCATCATCACCCGTTGCGCCCGAAAGGAGCCTCGCCGGATCCTTCCGCAGCGCCCCCGGGGTACCGCTCGCGGGTCAATCCCCCAGGCCTTCAGTCTCCTTCAGCACCAGCCGGAGTTTCGGCGGCCAGGCTGGCGCAGACCAATTCTTCGTCGTTGCGGTTGAAGACGTGTCGGTAGGCGAATGCCGGATGGGACCAGCAGACGCCATCACCTCGGCGCAACTGCTCGCGCGTGGGCCGCAAGAGCCGTGTTCGACTGATCTCGTAGAACCCGGCCGGGGAAAGCCGCGCGATGATCAGCTCACCCCGGTCGTTGAACATCCACATGTTCCCGGTCGGCTCGTGGCGGACCATGTGGAGCGTGCCCCATCGCACCTGGCTGGTCGCCGTACGGTCTTCCCAGATGCGGTCGCCCGTGGCGGCTTCCAGGCAGCGCAGCTGGCCGTAGCTGTCCACGCCGTAGATGTAGTCCCCTTCGAAGTAAGGCGTGACCATCAGGGAGTGGAGTGCCTCGGTCTGGTATTCGTCCGGCCCGGCGCGGTGCCAAAGCTTTTCCACGGCCAGGCGGTCCCGGGGCACGCGCAGCAGGATCGATCCGTTGTAGAAGCTGGAGAAGAACAAGCGGTCGCCTTCCAGGACAGGCGTGGCGATGCTGATCACCCATCGCGGTTGGTTATAGCGCTGGTCCCAGAAAGGTTGGCCGGTTCGCGGATCCAGCCCGACGATGCGAGTGCCCGTCCAGCAGACCAACACTCGGTGGCCCGCCTGGTCGATCACGATCGGCGCCGAATAGGAGGCGGGGTCATCCAGGGCCTTCCAACGAAGCTGACCGCTGCGCCGATCAAAGGCCACCACGCACGCGTCCTGGCCGCCGATCATCAAGATGACGAGGTCACCTTCGACCAGCGGCGCAGCGGCCAAGCCCCAATGGGGCATGTCGATGGCAAACTGGTCCGCCAAGTCCTTCTCCCAGAGGATCCTTCCGGTGGCCGCATCGAGGCAATGGAAGTGGCCCACGGCGCCCAACACGTAGGCCCGGCCGTCGTGAACGGTGATCGAGGCCCGGGGCCCGGCCCGGTACCCGATGCCGCGATACGTGCACGGGTATTCGACACTCCACAGCTTGCGGCCGTCGGTCCAGCGGAAACAATGGATCCGCTCCCTCTCTTCGGGGCGGGTCACCCGATCGGCCACATAAACACGGCCATCGGCCACCGTGGGCCCGCAATAGCCGGCGGAGATGGCCGCGCGCCAGCGGAGCCGAATCCGGGGTCCATCGAAACTCCGGATCACCCCTGTTTCGCGCCATACGCCATCGCGGCCCGGCCCACGCCATTGGGGCCAATCGTCGGCGCAGAGCGGACCGGCCAGGCCCAACAGGACGACGGCAACCCAACAGCCCGCCTCTGGGCACTTTCTCCGGTGTACTGTCATCGCAGGAAAACCTCAGCAACCGTCACGAATCAGCGGGGCAGATCGGCAGGCGGGGCGTCTCTCCTGCCGGCGCCGTACGCCTGTGGGCCCACCGCCGCCCTTCCCCGGGGAGGCCGGGCGGCACAGGCCGTGCAGTTTAGCAAGCCCCACGGCGCGGTGCCAAGGGGCTGGAAGCC
>DQVB01000024.1 GCA_015661985.1 Planctomycetota bacterium
CATAAAATGATAACCCATCTTATCTTCGGACGTCAAGCGTGCCAGCTGTGATAATTGTCACCCAATCATTTTTTCCCATGTGGTAATCCGCCGACCGCAGCGGCGACACCCCCGCCGCCGGACGAGCCGGCCCCCTCTGCAGGGCCGTGTATAGATTACGCGGAAATGCTTGCAGCCCCACTGGCGGCACTCCAGGCCGCGTTGCTCCTCTGAGGGACGTTTTGGCGAATGGCTGCCCATCTATCTCCTGCTCCGTTGCAGCTCCGAAAGTCTGATACTCGGGCGTGGTGCCCGCGGTTTCTCGTCCGTCCCAGGCAGCACGGCCCCCTGGATCGACGCGGCCACGGCACAGCCCACCAGGCAGTCGAACCAGTGGTTGTCCGGCTTCTCTGGTCGCTGCTTCCACTCGTCCACGACCCGGCCGCGGCCCTCGGTCTTGACCCGGTATTCGGCTGTGATGTGGTCGGCGAAGAGGCGGTGCCGCTTCGGATCGCTGCCGAATAACGACAGACAGCCCGCATCGCCCATCGGCGTGGCCAGCCGGGCGTGGACGAACGACTTCCAGTAGTTCGTGTCGAACACGACGTGCCGGACCGCCCGGCGGCCCTGGACGTTGGGGATGCGCCAGTTGTGCCCCACCCGGTCGCCACGCTTGCGTCGGTATTCCGAGAACGGGGTGCTGGAGGCACCGACGAATCGCCCGTGGCTCGGCATCACGACGGCCGCGTGGGGGCTCTGCCGGCAGAACTGGTACACCACGTCGGTCGAGTTGCCCCAGTTGGCATCGATCAGGCACCGCTCGATCCGCATCACCGCACCGTCGTCGCGCCGCCACTCCCGGCCGAGACGGTCGGCAATGAGAGTCTCCAGACCGCGGTAGATCGAGCCTTCCAGGCCAGCGCCCGGGACCTTCATGGCCAAGGTGAGCCTGGCATCCCGCAGCGTGAAGTACTCCCGCCGCTGGTCAGACCAGGAGCCGTAATCGACGACGTAGCCGGTGAAATCGTCCGCCCAGGCCGCCACCACGTAGAACAACAGCTTTTGCTGCACGTCGATGAACATGGTCAGGTGGTTGCAGCCGATCGGAACCACGCCCCGGCCGAGGCCGTTGGTCTCGGCGGCCAACTGATCGGGCCTGAGAGCATCATCCTCTTGATCTTCTTCCAGGATCGGCTCGTTCTGGTACTCGGCGAAAAAGGCCGCCTCGTCCTGGAGCTTCAGGTTCATCGCGTGCTGGACGGCGCTCACTTCGTCGTGGTTGTAGCGCTCGGGCCAGGCGACTACCGCGCCCTCGTCCATCGCCTTTTGATGCTGCCGATACAACTCCGTGGCCTCGGCGATCCCCTCGCCCCGGCGCAGGCACTCGGCGCGAATCTCCGCATACTTGGCCCAGAGATTCTCGTTGGTCGGGAAGGCGTAGAGCATCTTCGTTCGCTCGCCGTTCCACTCCGGGTGCTTCTGGCGATCGAGGATGTTGTCGGCCATGTCGCCGGGCCGGATCACCGTGCAGGGCATGATGCCGCTGATCTTCTTCCCAGGCCCGGCCAGACCCAGAACGGCCCCGGCCAGGATGCTCTCGCGGGTGGCGCATTGAGAAAGCGAGCGGGCCGACTCGTCCGTCTGTGGATCGTCGAGTACCACGAGCGAAGGTCGAACGGCCCTGCCGTCGGCTCGTTTGTACTTCATACCGCGAATCCGACCCGTAAGACCGGCGACCTTAATGATCGCGCCGCTGGCAACGCTGCCCGGGACGGTCGGCAAAACGATCTCCCGGGCCGTCCAGCCGATGTGCGTGCGCTGGCCCTTGTAGAGTTGGCCGGAGCAGCGGTTTGCGATGCCGTCGAGGCACTGGACCGGGTAGACTACTTCCGGGAAGTCCTCGAGCAGAAGGCCGTTGCCGTCCAGTTCCGTCTTGATCGATTCGAGCATGTCCATGGCGTGGCCCTCGTCCGAGCCGATCAGGCAGACGAACTCCCGGTGGCCGAACAAGACGGCCCAGATCTGGCATGGGGTCAGATCTATTTTTTATTTTTCATGCGTGCCGGTTTAGACTTTCTTGTCATCTTCGACAGGTGACCGGCGATCCTAGCCTCGATCGCTTCAGTCGTGCGGCGAAGCGTCGCGGACTTGCTCAACGCCAGGTCGACGCGCCGCGTCAGGTTGCCGACACTTTGCGGGCGCCCAAGGCCGAGCGGCTCGGCCAGTTCCCGCAACGTTGCCGGCGTGTGCCGCTTGGCCAGCCACGCCGCGACCGAAGGCATTTCGGTGTGCCGGCCGCGTTGGCCGAGGGCCTCCTGGTCCAGGCGGTAGTGCTCCGCTGTTACCTGCCATACCAGAGCAACGTCGATGCAGAGAAGTTTGTGATCCTGCGGTTCGTCGCGCCGCGCTTGGCCCGCTGCCAATAGGCTCCGCAATCGGTCGGTAAATGCCTGGCTGCCGAGAATCCAACCTTGCGAAGCTTGTGCAAACGGCGAATCCGGAGGCTGCTGGATCCCTTGCTCGACGAACCGGCCATATGCCACGGCCGCATCCGAGCCACCGAATTCGCCCTGCCAGGCGTCCAAAACCGTGTCGCAGGCCATCCATGCAGCGCGGCGCCGCCGATGTGCGTAGCCCGCGTAGCTTGACCATGGCCAATCGGATGGGTGGTCGACCAGCTCGGCACGCACGGGATTCAAGTGGATATAGCGACTGACAGCCCAGAAGTACGTGTCGTCTTCCACCAATGCGCCTTTGAACCGGCCCTGGAAGACATGGCCGGCAAAACGATGGCGCCGACACCACCAGTTGGCGTAACCGCTCAACCAATACTGCATGCCGCGCGAGAGATCTGGCTCGGGCGTCCTGCAAAAAGCATGCAGGTGATTGGTCAGCAAGACGTAGCTCAGCAGCTCCCAGCCGTACCGCTGCACCGTGGCCTCGAGTCCATCGGTAAGCCGCTAGCGGTCGCGGTCATCGCGCACGATATCCTGGCGCCCATTTCCTCGGGCCATCACGTGATAGATCGCGCCGGAGAATTCAATCCGCAAGGGTCTGGCGATGGCGGCAACCTACCCCTGCCTGCCGTATTCTGCAAGCCCCAAAAAAGAAAAATAGATTTGACCCCATTACTTACACGTTGAGCGTCTTGTTACCTTGTGTCCTCGTTCGTTTCTGTCAGCAGTTCGAGGCCGGAAGCGTTCAATGCGACCACGACCTCTCGGCCATCGTCGAAGCGAACACGAATTCGTCCCAAGCCATGCTCGGCAGTCGGATCAACGTCGACAACAGTTCCGTGATTCCCGAAGGCATCTTTCACGCGGGCGCCGGTCTGGAACGACACAGCGGATGTCTGTGTAACCTTGCTTTCCGCACCGCGCGTTTCTCCAGTGCGGAACAGACCTAAGAACCATTTCCACCACGGCTCTTGACCATAGGAGGTCTGTGGAGTTCGGTCCACGGGCCGCGCCTCGTTCCCTGCTGCGTCGTATCGTTCGCCTTCGTCGCCTTGTACGTTTGCACCAAACTTCAATGCGATGGAGTACATCTTCCGACGGATTTCTTCGTCGGGGTTCTTCACGACAATTCGGCCGTCTCGGTAGGCGAACCACGCCATGTTTCCCTGGACGCCATGGCCCGAGTAGGCGCACCATACGGCGAGTCCTTCATTTTCGAATCGCACTGTCTCGCCCGTGGGAGTGGTGATTTCAACCGCGCCATCCAACCGCATCTCCGGGTCAGAGTCAACGTACGCAAGCCATTCCGCCAGCGTGATCGGCTGCGACTCGCTCTCGGTCCACTCGTCAGCGCGCGTGATGTGAACGTCGTAGCCCATGATGCTCAACCTGAGGCAGCCAACATTGTAATCCTACCGCCGGTCTGGCGCCGCCGTAATTAGTTGTGGCGGCCGTGTCAGCAGCATAACGCGCCTCAGAACACCCCACCATCGTAGCCGTCAACTACGCGCCAGTCAAGAACCTACAGTCGGATCCCCCGCAAATGGGACAGTCTTTTCTGCGGACCGCAGAACACGCTGCCCGCCAGCCGTGAGAACGCCCGGAAACGACGAGTGCAACCGCGTGCGCGTGTTCTGCCGCTGGGTGCGGCGGGATAACGCGCCCCTGGGCACGGGTGAGGTCCGGACCTAAGTTGCTGGGACGGGGAGAGTTGCAGTTGGCCCCAACGCACGTCATGAAGCTTATCCCGCCCGGTTTGGCGGGAGAATACGCGAATGGACCCCTTGACGAGTGGTGTGCGCGATGATGCTGTACATGCGTACGCTCTACACCGCGGAGGGTACCCGTTCGTCGTCCGTCCGTTCGTTGCCCGGGGGCGTGCGGAGACGCCCACCGCGAGAAGACGGGAGGAACTGCCCCGGGTCAGTGGATCGCCGGCCCCATGTCGGCCCCCGGAGAGCCCAGGCTGTTGCATCAAGTGCGCCATCGGTGTCGCATCTGGCATCTGGCGCTGAGCACCGAACGTGCCTGCGTGGGCTCGATCAGACGTTGCATTTTGTTTCATCAAAAGCGGCACCCACTGGAGATGGGCGCCAAGGAAGTGAGCGATTTCCTGAGGCGGATGGCGAGTGGGGTCGGCAGTACGACTATCCGGCCGAGCGGTCCTCCATCGACCCGCGCAGCGGCGCCCGGCGGCGTCACCATCTCGATCCGTCGTTTTTGCAGAAAGCGGCTCACGCGGCCATCCGCAAGCTGGGGATCAAGAAACACACGGGCTGCCACACTTTTCGCCACTCCTTCGCCACACACATGGTCTCCCACGGCGTGGACATCCGCACGGTCCAGAAACTGCCGGGCCATAAGGATCTCCGAACCACGCAGATCTGGATCCACGGACGCAAACTCAACCGGTATGCGGTCAAGAGCCCGACCGATAAACTCGCGCAGCTGATGCCCTCCAGGAGCCCGTCGTCACAGGTAGCCACAGTAGTTCATCATCGTTCAGGATGAGATCCTCCACCCGTTGGGTGGCCATTTTCCCGGGCTCGGCTCCATTCGCCTTTTTACCCGCGGTGCCACGGCTTCGCCTGTTCCGCCGAGCTTGATCCTCGCAAGCGGCGCGACCCATGATGCTGCCCCCGCTGTGTAGCCGACTACCGCCCCGGCGGATTGCTGGACAAGACTGTCTCGCGCCGGAGGCAGCCCGTGCCAAGTTGCCGGGGATTCCGAGGCACGTTCCTTTCGGGGCGCCGAACCGAACGTTGTTGTTGTTAACCCAATGGGGGTTGTTGAACGGAGAGTTTGAGAGTTCGAGGGCGGTTTTTCGGGGTCGCGAAAGCAACCCTGGGTTTTGGGCGCTCTCGGCTTCGGGCTCGTGGGCTCTCGGGGGCAGGCTGCGCCGTCGCAAATCCCTTTGCCGCAACGGGATATAGAAAAACGCCGAAGCGGCTCTCGCCTCGGCGTTTTCGGTTAACCCGTGGGTCGGTCTTGTTCCGCGACCGACGAAAGGCTCCCCGACCAGGGCTCGAACCTGGGACCCAGCGGTTAACAGCCGCTTGCTCTACCAACTGAGCTATCGGGGAATCTGTGTCGACTATTCTAGCCTGCGCTGCGGGGCCGAGCAAGTGGTCAGGGCAGGCCGAGTCGGGTCACGGGCTGGGGAAAGCGCGGGCAGAGTGCCTCAAGTGGACTGGTCGATTTGCCAAATTGGCTGGAGACCGGCCCGGGCGAGCCACGCGGCCACTTCGGCCGGCGGCCGGTGATCGGCCACTGGGAACTGTTGGCCCGACCGGCTTTCCGGCGAGGCGTCGCCGTACCCCCCCGGGACGGTGCAGCTTCCTGCACTCATTTGGGTAATACAGATGGCGGCCAGCTGGTTGCGCAGTGCTGCTGGCTCACGGGTGGACAGTACCAGTTCCGCTTGCGGGAAGGCTATTCGCAGGACACAGTACAGACGGACGAACGTTTCGTCATCGACCTGATAGGGTGGCTTGAAGCCTTGGGGGGCTTCGTAGATCCGTGGCAGGCTGAAGGCGAGGGTTCGATCAGGGAAGCGCCGCCGCAGGTACTCCCCGTGCCGCATCAGGGCCAGGAGGTCCCGGCGGGGATCGGCCAAGCCCAGCAGGATGCCCAGCCCGAGGCGCCGCATCCCTACTTCCGCGGCTCTTTCGACCCCTTCCAGTCGCCAATCGTAGGACATCTTGCTGCCCCGAGGGTGGCAGCTGCGGTACAGCCCCTCATCGTACGTCTCCTGGTAAAGGGTGATTCCACAGGCGCCGGCTTCGATCATTCGGGCGTAGGACGCGGTGCTCTGCGGGGCTATCTCGATGGCCGGCTTCACACCACGATCGCAGAGCGCTTGGAGAATGGCCACGTAGTAGTCGGTCGTGAGCAACTTCGGGAAGTCGCCAGCGACCAGGAGCAAGTGGCGGAAGCCCCGCTGGAAGAGCAGATCAGCTTCTCGAAGGGCCTGCTGCGGGCCCAAATGTTTCCGCTGAATCGGGTGCGGATAGCGAAAACCGCAGTAGGTGCAGTGGTTGACGCAATAGCTGGACAGATACAGGGGTGCGTACAGCAGAACCCGCCTTTTGGGCTGCCCTTCCCGACTGGGCCGGGTGAAGTGCTGTTCAGTCAGCGCCCGGGCCTTTTCCCTCAGCTCATCCAGGGGCACGTTGGGATCCAGCCCTTGGAGCGCCGCATCGATCGCAGCGGTCGGGGTTTCGCCTTGACCGGCGATGGCCATTCGAGGCCTGCGCGGCGGGCGGGCGGGCCGACGGGTCAATTCGTTGGCGGCCAGATCGAGCCAGTCGGCCAGTTCCCAGTCTTGGGGGGCCATCTGGCCAGCCCGTTCGTTTAGGTGCTGATAACGCCACCGTTCCAGTCGCGCGGCCAATTCGTCCCGTTGGCCAGCCGAGGCGGTCAGCCTCCCGTCCAATA
>DQVB01000711.1 GCA_015661985.1 Planctomycetota bacterium
AGGACCGTTGAGGCTGAGGGACAGATCAGGGAAGATTAGCGGAGATCAGTGTAGATTAGCGGAGATCAGTGTTCCGGTTTGAGCCAACGATGAACCCGCCTCGACCCGCCGTCGGCCGAGCCCCGCGTGGCCCATCCGCCGAGGGGGGCGTTACTGGAGTTGAATCATGCACACTTTCCGGAGGCCGCTCATGAAGTCGCTCGGTGTTGAGAACTTTGGTCCCATTCAGCAGGGCAAAGTAAGTTTCGGCGACCTCACCGTGCTAGTGGGGCCCCAGGCGACGGGCAAAAGCCTCTTCCTTCAGCTCGCCAAGTTGATGCTCGACGTAGGCCCCATTCGGCGTGAGTTCAAGCGGTTCAACATCCGCTGGGACCGCGATGTTGCGGATTTCCTGGCGCTGTATTTTGGTGAGGGCATGTCCGCCTTGTGGGATCCGGCAACGGTACTCAAGAGGGACGGCCAGCGGTTTGATCTCGCCAGTCACATCCGGAGGGGTCAGCGGAGGTCCAAGGGCGAGCGGATGTTCTACATCCCGGCCCAGCGCGTCATCACAGTGCGTGACGGACTGACGCGCCCCTTCACGGACTACCGTACAGCTGACCCGTTCGTCGTGCGCGAATTCAGCGAAAAGATTCACGGGATGATGCAGTCGGAGTTAGCGCGTGCTTCGGAGCTGTTCCCTCAGACGGGAAGGCTCAAGAGCGAATACCGCCGGCAAATCGAACGACACATCTTCGGTAGATTTCGTCTTCGCATCGACAAGCGAGGGTTGCAACGCCGAATTGTTCTCGCCGGCGGCCCGAACGACCAGAGGATCCTGCCGTTCCTCGTGTGGTCTGCCGGACAGCGCGAGTTCGTGCCGTTGCTGCTGGGTCTGTACTGGCTGCTTCCGCCCACCAGGGTCAGCCGGCGGGACCAACTGCAGTGGGTTGTGCTTGAAGAACCGGAGATGGGCCTGCACCCCAGCGCGATCGCTGTAGTCATGGCGCTCGTGCTGGAATTTCTGCGCCGCGACTACAAAGTCTGTATCTCCACCCATTCGCCTCATGTGCTGGACATTGCATGGGCAATGAATCTGTTCAAAAGACACGGCGGCCAGGCGAAGGACGTATTACGCATCTTCCGGCTGAGATCGACCCCTACGGTCAAGCAAGTTGCGGAATCCGCCCTGACGAAGGATTACCGAGTGTTCTATTTCTGCTCAGATGGCACGGTCAAGGATATTACGGGATTGGATCCGGGTTCGGACGATAGCGGAGAGTCTGGCTGGGGCGGCTTGACAGAATTCAGCGGGCGCGTTGGTGAAGTAGTGGCGGAGGTGGTGGGCAGAAGTCGTGCATGACGGGGGATGAAGGCGAAAGTGACGACCTTTGAACAAGCGGTGCGGCAAAGTCAGCCGCCGGTCAACGACGCGTACCGGCCAGGGCTACAAGCACTCGGCCGACACAGCGGCAAAGTGCGTTGCCGTCAGCAAAGGCGATTGACCGGCAGTGTGAACCTGGAGGACGCATTGAGTCGCGCGTTCCCAAATGAAAACCTCTGGGATTACGGAATCGGATATCGGCAAAACAGCTCCGAAGTGGCTCTGTGGCTTGAGGTTCACCCGGCCGATACAAGCGAAGTGGAGACAGTGCTAAAGAAACTCCAGTGGCTGAAGGATTGGCTCACCCATTATGCAGACGCGCTGCGAGCCCTCAACGATCGCGGCAGCAGCCCTTATTGGTGGCTGGCGACTGATGCCGGCGTGCACATACGGCCGGGCAGGGGCGCAGGAACGGCGGTTGCGACAGTCGGGACTGCAAGGCCCTCGACGCTGCTTGGAACTGTCCTGACCTGTAGTGGATCAAGTGGCATCGCAATGGCCGCCCTTGGCTGCGAGAGCGGAAGAACCCGCCGGTGCGGTCAATAGCGCACTCGCGACCTGACTCCGGACGCCTGGGAACCACTCCGCCCGTGGCGTTCGGCATGGGGCCGAAGAAGGGTACGAGGTCAGGATGTCGTGCCGGGCGGCGTTATAGCCCGAGCAAACTTGTGCTTCGCTGAGCGACGGCAGCGTTAGGCCCCCCCTTGGCGGCAGACGGCGGAGCACGTAGAATCGGGAATGCCAATAGGGGAAGGAGAAGCTACTCCATGGCCGATGAGGCAGCGGAGAGGATCCCCAAGCGTCTGGAAAGGGAGCCTCTTATCGAAGCGCTCTGGGAGGTGCGGTTCGCCTTAGACGAAGGGGTCACGGGCGAAGTGTTGGCTGGATCGCTCTACCGGGTTCTGAAGCAGTCTTGTCCGCGGATCGTGCGACTGCCGGCGGCTGACATTCCGCACCCGATAGCGAAAACAGACATCAGGCTCCGCTACGTTCCAGCCATCCGGTTGGAGGGCTCCCAGCAGGCCGCCGTGGCCGTCCAGGTGGGTAATCGACTTGTTTCATTGAACAACCGGCGTCCGTACCATGGGTGGGCGGAATTTTCGCAGCGGGTCCGTCAGCTGGTGGCCACTTTGCGGGACACGGGGCTGGTCAAGCGGGTGGAGCGTTTCTCCCTTCGCTACATCGATCTGCTGGAGTTAGAGCCTCCGCCGTCGCTGGGGAGCCTTCGGGTCCGTCTCGAACTGGCTGGCCGGGATCTGACGAGGCTTCCCATCCACTTTCGGACCGAGATTTCCGATGCTCCGTTCCTTCAGATTGTGCAGGCCAGCAGCCCGGCCGAAGTGACTCTCCGTGACGAGGGGCGGCGGCACGGTACAATTCTGGACATCGACACGATACGTCCCGTCGAGGCGTCCGACGACGGGTGGAAAGCCCTGGAGGCGGAACTGGACGAGGCGCACCGCCGATCCCACCGACTCTTCTTCAGCTTGCTTACTGCCGACGCTTTAGAGCAGCTTGAACCGGTGTACGAGCAGTAGGA
>DQVB01000222.1 GCA_015661985.1 Planctomycetota bacterium
ACGGCGTGCAGGCAGGGTCAGTTACGTTGCCCGCAAGCGAATACCTGAAGGCGGCGACGGCCTTCACCGGGTGGGGCTCCCGCTGGATTGGGAAGGAGGAACCGGCGCTGCGATCGGCCGGCAAGAACCGAGAGGTGTGCCCACATGGTGAGTCACCTGTGCCGGTCCGGGACACACTTTCTGGCGACGTTGCAGGCAGGGGCTGGCCGAGGCACACTTGACAATCCGCGGCCCTGTGATTCTGCTGAAGGTTCATCGATCGGGCGGGCCTTGACCCGAGAATCCGTGGACGGTCACTGTGGGGAGAACCGCGATGATGCAAAGCCTAAGGACGCTGCTCCTGTTTCTATTGCTCGTCCAGCCGCTTCGGGCCGGCGATGCGGCGAAGCTCAGGCCGGTCGACTTCAGCAAGGTGACGATCCAAAGCGAATTCTGGTCGCCCCGGCTGGAGGCGAACCGCAAGGCGACGATCCCCCATTGCTTGGAGATGTGCGAAACGACCGGCCGGATCGACAATTTCCGGCATGCGGCCGGCGTCAGGCCGCGCGGCCCGTTCCGCGGGCACATCTTCCACGATTCGGACGTGTTCAAAGTGCTCGAAGGCGTCGCCTACTCGCTGCACACCCATCCGGACGCGAAGCTCGAAGCGCGGCTGGAAGAAATCGTCGACCTGGTGCGCCGCTCCCAGCAGCCGGACGGCTACTTGAACACGTGGTTCATCGTCAAGGAGCCCGAGCGGCGATGGCAGAATCTGCAACACGCCCACGAGTTGTACTGCGCCGGCCACATGTTCGAAGCGGCGGTGGCGCACTGGCGCGCGACCGGCCGGCGCACCTTTCTCGATGTCGCCTGCCGCTACGCCGACTACATCGACAGCGTCTTCGGCCCCGGCCGGCGCCACGGAATCGCCGGCCATCCGGAAATCGAGCTGGCTCTGGTCAAGCTGTGGCGCGCTACAGGCGACGAACGCTATCTGAACTTGGCCCGCTTCTTTGTCGAGGAACACGGCAACGCGAAGCACCGAAAGCTCTTCGGTGCCTACTGCCAGGATCACGCGCCGGTGCGTGAACAGCATGAGCCGCTCGGCCACGCCGTGCGGTTCCTGTATTTCTACAGCGGCGTGGCCGACCTGGCCGCCGTCGACGGCGACCCGGGCTACATCAAGACCATGGAGCGGCTGTGGCAGTTCATCGTCAACAAAAAGATGTACATCACCGGCGGCGTGGGCGTGCAGGGGCATGGCGAAGGATTCGCCCGCCCGTACTACCTACCCAACTACGATGCCTATTGCGAGACGTGCGCGTCGATCGCCATGGTTTTCTGGAACCACCGGCTGGCCCTGTTGCACGGCCAGGGCCGGTTCGCCGACCTGGTCGAGCGGCTGCTGTACAACGGTGCTTTGTCCGGCGTCTCGCTCGATGGCTCGAAGTTCTTTTATGTCAACCCGCTGGCCAGCCGCGGCAACCATCATCGCCGGCCGTGGTACGGCTGCGCCTGCTGCCCGACCAACGTGGTGCGCTTCGTCGCATCGCTGGGCCAGTACGTCTACGGCCAAATGGCCGACGGCGCAGGCGTCTGCGTGCTGCAGTACGTGGGCGGCACGGCGACGGTGCCGGTCGGCGGCGGCAGCGTTCGCCTGACACAGAAGACGCGCTACCCGTGGGAGGGCCGCGTGGAGATCCAGGTGCACCCGCACACGGCCGAACCGTTCACCATCCAGGTGCGCATCCCCGGCTGGTGTCGCGGCGCCGTGATAACACTGAACGGCCAGCCGATAGAAGCGCGCCCGCACGACGGATTCGTTTCCATCCGCCGCCAATGGACCAGGGGCGATACCATCGTGCTGGACCTGCCCATGCCCGTGCGCCAGGTGTCGGCGGACCCCCGCGTGGAAGCCAACGTGGGGCGCCTCGCCATCATGCGCGGTCCGGTGGTCTACTGCCTGGAAGACGCGGACAACCCGTCCCCGGTCGACCAGGTGGCCGTGGCCGAAGGCGCACGATTTCGGACGGAATTCCGGCCGGACCTGCTGGGCGGCGTGACCGTGATCCAAGTGACCGGTCGCCAGCAGTCGATCGTCGAGGCAGACGACGGCCTGCGCACGGAAACGCGCGACGTCACCCTGACGGCCATTCCCTATTATGCCTGGGACAACCGCCAGCCGGGTCGTATGGTCGTGTGGGTCCCGACCGAACCGCCCAAGCCGGATCTGCGCGGGGCGACCATCGCCATGCTGGCCCGAGTGAGCAGTTCGCACTGCTGGCATGCCGACTCGCCCAACGCCTTGAACGACAACGTGCTGCCGGCCAAGTCGAATGATCAGCGCATCCCGCGCTTCACCTGGTGGGACCATCGCGGAACGACGGAGTGGGTGCAGTACGAGTTCGCCAAACCAAAGACGCTGGACGCAGCCGAGGTCTACTGGTTCGACGACACCGGCCGCGGGTACTGCCGCGTGCCCGAAAGCTGGCGCCTGTTGTGGTGGGACGGCGAACAGTGGAAGCCGGTCGAGGCGACTTCGCCGTACGGCACCGAGCGCGACCGTTTCAACCGCGTGCACTTCCATCCGGTCACGACGACAGCGTTGCGTCTGGAAGTGAGGCTCCAGCCAAAATTCTCCGGCGGGATTCTCGAGTGGCGCCTGCCGTAGCGCAGGGTGCAGGCACGTCGACGGCCACGCTCCCTCGGCCCGTAGTGATAGTCTCAGCAGCAGGTCAGGCAGTAGCGGGACAGCTCATCCTGTCGCAACCAATCCGCCTCGATCTGCTCGCGCGTTATTGCAACATGGCGTGCTTGTCGATCGGCAGGCCGCTGCCCGGCAGCCCGGCTGCCTCTGCCCTGGCTACCTGACTTCGCAGCCGGTTCGTCCCATGCGCCGCCGTATGCTTCGCAACAAAG
>DQVB01000296.1 GCA_015661985.1 Planctomycetota bacterium
CGAGAATCTGCGCAACGATTACGGGAAAGCGTTTGAATTTACCCGTAAGATGGTCCGCGAGATAATCAAGAAACACGACACAGATCCGGCTCGCTTCGCCATCGCTTTGAGCTCCGGGTACCCCGCCGCGCAGGCGGCGTTTATCATTGTCCATCAGACGCTGCTCGGCACCGACACCGAAATGTTCCTCACCAGTCGGGAACGCGGGGTCGAACGCGTCGAACTGCCATTTCTGCTGAGCGTCGACGTGATCCCAGTCATCCAGCAGCGATTGATGGAATCGTGCGATGTGAAGGTCAGCGAAGGCTTTTCCAGGATTGTTGGGGAGAGTTATGCCATCAAGCGGGCCAAGCAGATCGCCCAGCAAGTTGCTCCGTTTGACCAGACCAGCGTGATCGTGCGGGGCGAAACGGGGACCGGAAAGGAGCTTTTTGCGGAGGCCATTCATAAGGCGAGCGGGCGGCGCGGCCCGTTTATCGCCGTCAACTGCGCGGCCATTCCGGACGCACTACTCGAATCGGAATTGTTCGGACATGTCAAGGGGGCTTTTACGGACGCCAAACGCGATCGCGATGGCAAGCTGGCCGCCGCCGACCGGGGAACCTTGTTCCTGGACGAAATCGGGGACATGCAGCCCAAGCTCCAGGCCAAATTGTTGCGGTTTTTGCAGGAGAAGACCTATTGTCCCGTCGGCGCTGACGCGGAAAAAAGGGCCGATGTGCGCATCGTGGCCGCCACACACCAGGATTTGGAACGCGCCATCGAGCAGGGCCAGTTCCGGGCCGATCTCTACTACAGGCTGAACGCGGTTTCCATCGAGCTGCCCCCGCTGCGCGAACGGGGCAGCGATGTCAAGCTCCTGGCTGAAAAGTTTCTCGAAGAGTTCAACGAGCGGCAGAAGACTCACAAATCCTGGTCGGACGAGGCGCTAGCGGCGCTCTTGCGCTACCCGTGGCGCGGCAACGTCCGGGAACTGCAGAACGCCGTGGGGCGTCTGGCCATATTTTCCAGGGCCGACCGGATCACATTACAAGACGTGGATCTTTGGCTTGGCCCACCCGACGCCCGGACGGACATCCCCTTGGACCGACAGTCGGCCTCTTCCCTGATCAGCCACCTGGCCGCGGTTCTGGACGTGCTGCTGGGCAAATTGGACCGTTCCGGTGAGTTGCCCTTCTTGCCGGACGAGAAGAAGAATCTGATCGAGGGCCTCCTCTATCCCTTGCTGGTCGGGCGGGGATTGTGCCACACAAAGGGGAATGCCAGCCGGGCGGGGGAGTTGATCCGGGGGAACAAGCTTGATTTGACCGAATCGAAACCGGACGCCCGACGCAACAGGCATTACAAAGAAAAGCTGCAGCCGTTGATCGATGAGGAACTCATCCGGCGCCTGCGACTCCACGCGGAATGATGGTAAACACGACGACCGGCCAACCGTCGAGGACGTACGGCCTCATTCCAGGAACCACGCTATGCGAGGATCACTTGTTGTTGCGACCGCCTCGCCCGCGGCGAGCTGGCCGATGAGGGTTTCCAGCGTGGGCCTGGCCAGCCAGGCCAGCAGCCCTTGGGGTTCGACCGGCTGCGGCAGGTCGCGGTGGATCGCTTCCCAGGATAACGTTTTGTCCAGCTCGCCGAGTCGTTCCGCCCAATCCGCTCGGTGGGGGTCGCGAAAAAACTGGTCCGCCGGGAAGCCGGCGGCTCCTGCACCGGTCTTGATGCTCAATGAGGATTGGGCGAGCCTTTCGGTCACCGCCTGCATGGCCCGGACGGTTCGCCAAAAGCCTTCCACACTTTCGAACGGCTGGCGATAAAAATGCCGCCGGAAGACGCCGCCCAGCCGCCCCTTTGCCCGGACCGAGCGGTAGAGGGGTTCCATCTCTTCCTTGGCCCATTGCAGCCAATCATCCTCGCCCCACCCTGTCCATAACCGCTCGTACGTCTCTTGGTCCTCTTTCCAATACTGCATGGCCGCATCCCAGCCGTCGTCCACTTCCTCAATGCGGCGTTGTACCAGGTTCTGATGTGCGGCGCACCACTTCGCCTGACAGCCGCTCCGGTCCGCGGCCACTCGCCGTTCTTCTTCCGGGTCGGCCAGTTCTTTGCAGAGCGGAAATGCGGGACGCTCGTCGCGGTACGGGTCGGCGCGCAGCCCGGCCGCGCCCGGCAACAACCGTTCGGCCTCTTGCAACGCGGCTTCCGTTTCCAGCGCCACGATCGTCGCCTGGTCTCCGTCGAAGTCGGCGCCCATGCCGCTGAGCACGCCCAGGGGCAGGCCGAACACGGCGCCCCCGCACTCGTCCGCCACCGGCCTCATGGCCAGCAGTCCGTAACGGTGGAGCGTGGGGTTGCGATGGACCACGACGAATTGGCGATTGGCATCCGGCAGCCCCTCGAAAATCGTGTCGAGCACGTCTTGCGGCACGGCGATCTGGTCGATACGCAGATCCGGCCGCGGCACGATGACGGCGCGCGCCGAACGCGTCAGCCGCCTTCCCAGCACTTCGCGACGCAAGAACTTGCCGACGCCCGTCTTTTCGCCCAGGACACCCTGGACCCACCGGCGCAAATCGCTCGTGACCCATTGGGCATGCTCTTTCGAATACTTACCGGCCGTCACGCGAGAGATGAGTCGGGCATAGGCGCGGGTGAGCGGATGATGTGGATTACCCAGCCCGCCGCGCGCCCGCGGCCGGAGCCAGGGCGGGATCACGGGAACGGCGCGGAACACAAACTCATAGCTTTCGGGTCCCGGCCGCTTTGCGCCGCTGCCGCCGGTCAAATCGTCCGGCAAGACCAGAGTGGCCGGCGGTTCGATGCGGAACGCCACCAATCCCGCGTTCCGCTCGAACCAGCCTTCATCTTCCAAGCGTTCAACGATTTCCTCCCAGCGGCCCTGCTTGGGCAGGGGAAAGGGAGTGGTGTCATTCGACAAAGAGATTTCGATGCGTCTTCCTCCCAGCTTCAGTTGGTCGAAGACGGGCCCCCGCAACTGGCCTCTGTCGATCTCGATCCCCACGACCGACAGGAATTGGTTCAGCGCATAGGCCGCCAGTTTGCGGGCGTTGCTCGCGCCGGTCGCTTCGGCGCACTTGTGCATCCATCGGGCCGTGGACCTCCCGAGCGACAGCAGCTCGCTGGCGATGTTCACAGCCCCGTGGGCCATGAGGACCCAGAACTCCATCTCGCCGTAGCGCTGACCGCGCGCCGGCCCCGGCTCCGGCCCGCGTGCCCGGAGCTGGGGCGCCGCGTCTTGC
>DQVB01000670.1 GCA_015661985.1 Planctomycetota bacterium
CCGGGGCCGACTCCGCCACCGTCGAAGCCGACTTGGCCGATGATGGTGGGTCATCGGCCCGCACCAGTGGCGACCTGTTCATGTTCCTCACCGGCCCGGTGTGGCCACTGGCGCGGGCCTCGACCCACCCTACCGCTCGGCGGCCTGCCACCGTGTCGTCGCCCGCCACGAGCACGGGGCCACCCCCGCTGTGATCCTCGGCCAAGGCTACGACAAAGGATGCCAGGATCGTGGCTGGCGGCCAGAAGGACCAAGGGGCTCGGCTGAACACCCGGTGGTAGCTGGCCGGGGGGCCGGGCGCCGCCCGCCCCACGGTGTCCAGGATCGCCGTGACCGTACGCCGCCCCTTGGCCAGGATAGCCCCGACCAGCAGCACCAGAGCGCGTCGAAAGGTCGGCGCGGTAAAAGCAACACAGAAGGCCGTCAACAATGCCTCAGCGGCGGTTGGCAACGGAAACAGAAATAGACTCCCAGACACAACAGTATCCCCGTTGTGTCACCCGGGCGGAGTCTACCGCTGTTGTGCCACCCCAGGCCCCGACAGAAACCACCCCGAGACCCCACAAAATCGGCAAAAGTCGAGTTGAGGTGGTGTCACGGGACGCGCCCGCCTTCGGGTTACCACTGAACGGCCGGGGGCGTTCGGCGAATGGGGTCATGGGCGGATCGGCTTGATCTATGGCTTGGGGGTTGTTTTCAGGCGGTCTCTTCTCTCTTGTAGAATCGCGCCAAGTTGATCCCACCCCGCAGTTCCTCTTCGAGCAATTTGACGCGTGTTTCGAGCCGTTCCACTCGGCGCACCAACAGCGGGAAGAGCTGCTCGGGGGAGCGGCCCCGCTTTGGGCGCGGGACGCTGGGATACCCCAGGTGGCGTGAGAGGGCCGAGAAGAGATACAGCGGGTCTTTGCGGCGATTGGCCAAGGCGATCTTCCCTTCCTTTTCGCCGAACAGGATGGGCTTTTCCGCCTTGCCGCGCACCTTCCGGTAGTGCTCGCTGCGCACGTAGATCATGTCGGCGAAGTCGACGATGCCCACCTGTCGGCGCACCGTGAGGATCCATTCGCGCCAATCCTCATCGTACATCGGGTCGGCCGCTACGGCGGCCAAGCCGTAGTCGTAGCTCAGGCGGTTGCGGCAGATCGCTTCGAACTGATAGAGGAACAGGCCCTGGCGGCTGCAGCCCGAGGCCCGGTACTCGGCCTCGCGCTGGAGGATCTCCAGGGCGATGCGGAAGTCGAATCGTCCCTCTTCTTTCTCGGCCTCTCGCACCAGATACGTCTGGAACGGCGCGAAATAATGGCTCAATTGGGCCATGGCGCTGGCGAAGCCGCCTGTGAGCTTCAATTCGCTGGCCATGAAGTCCACGGCCATGGGCAACTTGGTCGTGGAGAGGATCTCCTGGCGCACGGCCACCAGCAGGTCCTGGGTGGACATGTTCTGCTGCATCCGCTCGCGGAGGGTCCGGAACAGATACGCCTGCTCGATGTATTCGTCGCGTTCCAGGATCATCGGTCGCCTATCACATTTCGAGGCTGGCAAGCCGGAGGGCCCGTGGCCGCCCGGGTTGCCGGCCGAGGCCGCTTGACGCGCACGCCCGCGGCGGCTCCAATGAGTTCAATGGACGAGTTCCTCGCGGGGAAGGGACGTGGGGAAGGCGGGCGGCGAACCACGGTCTCCGTACCATGGTTCCTATGCTAGGGCCCCCGGGGGGAAATTGCAATCCGGTAGCGTGGCTCCTCAGCGACGGTTGACTGACCCGATCGACCCACCGTGTGCCACCCTCCCGACAACCTGAACGACGCGCTGGCCGAACAGGGTATCCGGCTGCGGGAGGATCAGGTCCACCAGCTGGATCGGTATTGTCGGCTCCTGTGGGACTGGAACACCCGCGTCAATCTGACCCGCCACACGGACTACCGGCGATTCGTCACCCGGGACGTGGTCGATACGCTGGTCTTTGCCGACCATCTGGAGCCTGGCGAACGGATTCTGGACGTGGGTACAGGCGGGGGGGTGCCGGGTGTGGTGCTGGCCATCATCCGCCCGGATCTGGACATTTCCCTGAGCGAATCGGTGGGCAAGCGGGCTCGAGCCGTGGCCGACATTGTGCGCCAGCTGGGTCTGAGGGCGCCGGTTCACGAGGCTCGGGCCGAGTCGCTTTTGCAGCGGCTGGAGTTCAACACCCTGGTGGCTCGAGCCGTGGCCCGGCTGCCCCGCCTGCTCCGCTGGCTCCGCCCACATTGGGATCGTTTCGATCGGTTGCTCTTGCTCAAAGGCCCCGCGTGGGTGAAAGAACGAGGCGAGGCCCGCCATCACGGGCTTTTGCGCCACCTGGCCCTGCGGCGGCTGGCCTCCTATCCCATGCCGGGCGACGGCGGCCAGAGCGTGCTGTTGCAGATCTGCCCTAAAGAGCGGATGCTGGACGACAAACGGTGCCGCATGCGACAGTGGCCGGCCCGATGAACCGCTGGTCCCCTGCTGCGCCCATCGCCGCCATCGCCCCGCACCGACGCTGCCGCGGCCGGCAGCCCGCCCCCTACATGTGCAATTCGACCACGTCGCGGTCGTGAAGGACGTAGTCGCCTTTGACCACTGTCCCGTCGTGGACCGCTTCGCCCCAGACGCGGGCAAACTTCAGCCCTTTTACGTAGTCCTTGTGAACCTGGGCAGCCATGTCCAAAAGCGTACTGCCCCGCCGGAGCGTGAACGGCCGCTCCATGTCTGGCGCCTTGGCCGAGGGCAACTTGGAGTAGACGCGCACGACGTCCAAGGCCCGAAAAATGGCCTCGCGCAACGCCTCCAGGCCGATCCCCTTCTCGGCCGAAACCACGTATTCGGGAAAACCCAGCGGGCAAAGCTCGTGGAGCAGTTCCAACCGGACCTGGGCCTCCTCCACGTCGATCTTGTTGGGCACCAGGAAGGCCTGGGTGTAGGAAAGCCCCACGTCACGCTCGTCCAAATAGGAACGGGCCGCCAACCGTGTCTTCGTCGTATTGAGCCGATCGATCACCTCCTGGCATTGCTCGATCCCTTCGTCGGCTCCCAGATCCACCACCAGCAACGCCAAGTCGGCACTGCGCATGATGCCGTGCATGAACGGTTCCATGTAGTCGGCCGTGATCGGCGGAGTATCGATCAGTTGGATCGTAACGTCCTGCCAAGGCATCATTCCAGGGACGGGCGTGCGGGTGGTGAACGGGTAGGGAGCCACCTCGGGAGTGGCGCGCGTCAGGGCCCTGAGCAGTCGGCTCTTCCCCGCGTTGGGGCCGCCCAGCAGCACGGCCGTGCCCGCCCCTTGCCGAGGGATTCGAAGGCCCCGACTCTTCCTGCCGGTCTTCTTCTCCGCCGCCAGTTCCCGCTTGGTCTTGGCGATCTTGGACTTGATCTCCGCCTGAAGATGCTCTGTCCCCTTGTGCTTGGGGATCTCTTGAAGCATCAACTGGAGGCACTTCAGCTCCTCCTCCAACGTGCCGGCCCGGCGATAAGCCTCCTCGGCCTTGAGGTACTGGGGTGTCAAGTTCGCAGGCATGACAGCAATAAGCCCTGTGTCACTACCACGACTGGTTGATGCCCATAAACAATGGATGGAGGCAAGGCCGCCTCTGCCCCCTCGTTCGACAAAACCACATGGCCGAAAAAAGCGCCTGCCACGGGGCCCATAGCCTCCGCCCCCTTCCCACGGCTGCCGACCATGGGTCGCCCGGACAGAACGAGTTTAATCCTCGCTCGGTCCGGTGGCCAGATCACCGGGGCCACCCCACATAGTTAACCGACTCTTCCCAGCATTCCCGTTTTCGCCAGTCCGCACGGCGACTACGTCATCCGCGTTGTCCGTTTAACGTGCTCGGGGTATAATCCCCCAACCGTATGGGGCGGCCGAGGATCGCGGCATGTGTTCAAGGCGGCGACTCCGTGGCCGTGGTTTGAAGTTGTGGTTATTCCACGTGCAGCGGGAACCCATGAGTGGGCAAGGGCCATCAGGACGGGTCGGAATCGGTCACGATACACACCGGCTGAGTGCTGGTGGACCGCTCCGCTTGGGGGGTATCGACGTCCCCCATGACAAGCACACCGTGGGGCACAGCGATGGCGATGCGCTGCTGCACGCTGTGACCGATGCCTTGCTGGGCGCGGCCGGTTTAGGGGACATTGGCGAGATGTTCCCCGACACGGACCCGGCCAACCGGGACCGCGATTCGGCGGGCATGTTGCGGGCGGCTTTGGAGGAGGTCACCCGGGCCGGGTGGCGGATCGGCAACCTGGATTGTGTGGTGTTTGTGGAGCGGCCCCAGTTGGGCCCCCACAAGGAGCAGATCCGGGGCCGGGTGGCCGAGATCCTGGAGATTCAGCCCGAGCAGGTGGGCATCAAGGCCAAGACGGGCGAGCAGGTGGGGGCGATCGGCCGGGAGGAGATCATTGCAGCGCAGTGCGTTGCGCTTCTGGAGCCGCGGCGCTGAAAGGGTGACCGCTGTTCGAGGCGTCAGCCTGGGGCCTGAGGTGACCAGCGATGGTTCCGTTGCGCATGCCCTGGGGTGGATTCCGTCGATCAACCAGTCTGGTGACCAGGAACGGTCCGGCCATGATCCGAATCTACAACACGTTATCCAGAGAGAAGGAGGTCTTCGAACCGGTTCATCCGGGCCAGGTGGGGATCTACCTGTGTGGGCCGACGGTCTACAAGCCGAGTCACATCGGCCACATGGTCGGCCCGGTGATCTTCGACGCCGTGAAGCGGTACCTGAGCTACTGCAGCTACCGGGTGACGTTGGTCATCAACATCACGGACATCGACGACAAGCTGATTGAGGAATCGCGCAGGCGGGGGATTGCGGTTCCAGAGATCGCCGCCGAGATGACCGATGACTATATGGCCAACCTTGAAGTGTTGGGCGTGGACACGGTCGACCATTTCCCTCGCTGCACCGACCACATCGGCGACATCATCGCCATGACTGCGAGGCTCATCGAGAAGGGGTTTGCCTACGAGGCGGGGGGGGACGTCTATTTCGAAGTGAGCAAGGCGGCCGGGTACGGCAAGTTGAGTCACCGGGGGACCGAGGCCCTTCAGGGGGACGGGGGCGGGATGGCCGAGCGGAAGCGGTCACTGGCCGATTTCGCCCTGTGGAAGGCGGCCAAGCCGGGCGAACCGTCTTGGCAGAGCCCGTGGGGACGGGGACGGCCTGGATGGCACATCGAGTGTTCGGCCATGAGCCGGGCCCTGTTGGGCGAGACGTTCGACATCCACGGCGGCGGACTCGATCTTGTCTTCCCGCACCACGAGAACGAATTGGCCCAAAGCGAATCAGCCCACGGGAAGCCCTTCGTCAAGTACTGGATGCACAACGGGCTGATGCAGGACTCCGGCGAAGTGGGCAAGGTAGGGGGCCGGCACACGAGGCCTGTGGAAGGCGACTTGGAGTCCCAGCAGGCCCGCAAGATCGCCAAATCGACCGGCGCCCAGCCGTTCCGCCAGCTCCTGGCGGAAAACGGCTTCACCGGGGAACAGATCCGCTTCTTCCTTCTTTCGACCCATTACCGGCGCCCCATTGATTTCAGCCTGCAGCGGGTGCGCGAAGTGGCCACGGGTTTGGAGCAGTTCTATCGCTTCTTCAAGCGATATGAGCGGGTCTGCGGCGAGAGCTTCTATCGACTGGAAGCCCCGGCCCGGCGGGCCGACGGCGAGCTGGATCCCAGCGGCCAGCCGCTCCTGGAACAAGTGGCTGAGCACCGGGCGCGGTTCCTGGAGGCCATGGATGACGATTTCAACACCGGCGGGGCCATCGGCGAGCTTTTCGAGCTGGTGCGGGCCCTGAACCGATTCATTGACCGCCAGAGACTCGAGGCCCCCTCCCGGCGCCAACCCGAACAGCTGGCCCTGTTGA
>DQVB01000522.1 GCA_015661985.1 Planctomycetota bacterium
CGGCTTCGGCGGGGCCGGTGGCTTCGGCGGGGGCGCCTCGGACCGCCCGCACCACCACCCACCGGAACCCTGCCGATCGAACGGGGCGAAACAGCCGGGGATTTGGTGGCGGGAGTCACCGGCCAGTCAGAGCCCACCGGCGGCCCGAAACCTGACCAACCAACCGCAGAAACCGACATTGGCGACTTCTCCAAGCTGGTGGAGCTGGTCCGATCGGCGCCCCAGGCCGCAACGGAGAGCACCCGCGCTGAACCGCTCGATCGCCGGCTCAGCATCGTCGTCAGCCAGACCGAGGAGCTGCCCGGCGCCGCGGCCCCCGGACCAGAACCGGCCCCCGCCGGCGGGCTGTCGATCGACCAGACCGCCTACTGGAACCCAGCTATCGTCACCGGCCAAGACGGCCGGGCCACCGTCACGATCACGCTGCCCCCACAATCCACTGCCTGGACCCTGGTGGCCAAAGGCATCACCGCCGACACCCTGGCCGGAGAAGCCACCGAACAGCTGGTCGTCCGCCAGGAGTTCTTTGCTCAATTGAAGCTGCCTCAGGCCTTCACCGAGGGTGACCAGGCCGAGGTGATCGCTCTGGTGCACAACGAGGCGGTCGAGGCGGGGCAGATCCAGGTCACACTGAGGACCACCATCGGAATGCGATCGGTGGAGCAGACCAAGACGATTGAGGTGCAGGCCCCCGGGGAACACGAGGTGGCCTTCACGGTCGATCTGAGCAGCCCCGATACCCAGCCAGCGGAGAGCAAAGGACGGCCGGAGGAGGTCCAGTTCGAATTGACCGTCCAGGCGGGCGACCACCAACACACGGTCCATCGCGCCGTGCCGCTGCTGCCGTACGGTGCGCCGGTGTACGCCACCTCGGGCGGGACCGCCTCCGGCGACACCACCACCTGGGTGGAAATGCCCGCCGGGCTTCCCGTCCGGGGCCCGCGTTTGACGACCTTCGTGGCTCCCACGGTGGAGAGGAGCCTGCTGGATGTCGTGCTGGCCCCGCGCAGGATCGCCTTGGGGGGATGCTTGCTGTGGGAGCTGTACTCGGAGATCGAATCGGCCGGGAGCGATCTCATGGCCGCCCTGGGGCTCGAACAGCTCGTGGGGGCGACCCCGGCGGCCGGTGGCCCGGTGGTCGTGGCTCTGGACCGCCGCATTCGTTCGGCCATTGCTCGGCTCATCGCGTCGCAGAACCAGCGAGGCGGATGGAGCTGGACCGGGCGCGGGGCCGCCACCGACGGGCCGACCACCGCCCGGCTGGTCTGGGCCCTCAGCCTGGCCCGATCCGCCGGCTACCCAGTGCCGGAGAAAAACTACCAGCAGGCGATCAGCTGGATCAAAAAACAGATGGCCCGGACCGCCGATACCGACCGTCGTAGCAAGGCCATCCTTTTGCACGCCTTGGCCACGGCCGGCGAAGGCGATTTCTCCGTGGCCAACCGGCTGCATCGCGAGCGGACCCAACTGGGGCCGAAGGCAGCCCTCTACCTGGCACTGGCCTTCGCTGCCATGGACCGGGAGGCGACGGCCCGCGAGCTGCTCGAGCGGGTCCGCGCGCCGGCCCAGGCCGATTCCGCAACCCGGGCGGCGGACGATTGGGACGCGGAGACCTGGGCCCTCTACGCCCTGGCCCTTCAGCAGCTCACGCCCCAGGCCCCCCAAACGAAAAGCTCCGTCCAGTGGCTTCTGGCGCACCGCGTCGGACCCCGCTGGGAGCCCGACCGGGCCACCGGACCCGCCACACTGGCCCTCTGCCGCTGGTTCGCCGGCCGACGGGTCGAGACCCAACGGTATCAGATCGCCGTGTTCGTCAACGACGTGCAGGCGGCCGTCCTCCAGATCGACGGCCGATCGGGGACCCAGGAGATCGCCGTGCCAGCCCGGCTGCTCCATGAGGGCCGGCAACGGATCAATTTCCAACTGACCGGCCGGGGCCGCTACACCTACCAGTGCCTGCTGGGCGGGTTCGTGCCGGCCGAGCAGCTGAAGACCACCATCGCCGGATGCCAGGTCCGACGGACGTACCAGCCCGCCCCGCTCGAGGTGGACGGGAAGGAGATCCCCCGAGGATTCCGCATCGCCACGGGCCGCTACACCCGGTTCCAGAACCGGCTCACGCAGCTGCCAGTGGGCCGTCGGGCAATCGTCCGCCTTTCGGTGCGATGCCCCGACAACGAAGGCGGCCCCGCGAGCCCCTTCGATTACCTCGTAGTCACCGAACCGATCCCGGCCGGCACCGCCGTGGTCGAGTCCTCGATCACAGGCTCCTTCGAGCGATACGAGATTTCCCCCGGGGCGATCACATTCTTCCTCGGCCGCGCGCGCCCGGAAACGACCATCCAGTACGAGGTGCACGGCTACTTGCCCGGAAAGTACCGGGCCCGACCTGCGATCGTCCGCAACGCCCACCGGCCGGACCAAATGGCCGTCGGCCCGGCAAAGACGCTGACCGTCCTGCCGGCCGGGGCGACCAGCTCCGATCCCTACCAGCTCACCCCCCAGGAACTCTACGCCCTGGGCACGCACTACTTCCGGCAAGGCGAGCTTCAGACCGCGGAAAAGCACCTCAGCGAATTGGTCTCCCGCTGGAGCTTGACGCCCCCGGTCTACAAGAAGGCCGTTCGGATGCTGCTGGATATCCAACTTCAAGAGGGTTCGCCGCCCGAGGTGGTCCGCTATTTCGAAATCGTCAAGGAGCGGTGGCCTGAGGAGGAGATCTCGTTCGATAAGAGCCTCCGGATCGCCGCCGCCTACCACGAGATCGGTGAATACGAACGGAGCTACCTGGCCTACCGGGCCACCGTCGAGGGCCGGTTCGTGCGGGAAAGCAGCCTGGCCGGATTCCTGGAAGACCACGGCCGATTCCTCCAGGGCGTCCACTTCATCCAGGACCTACTCCGCCAGTACCCGCCGGAGCCGTACGTGGCCGCCGCCACCTACGCCCTGGCCCAGCGGATCTACGCCAAGGCCCCGGAAGCGGCCCGCGATCCGGAACTCCGCCGAGCGAAGGTCACCCGAGTGGACTTGATCCGCCGGGCATCGGACATGCTCGAAGACTTCCTGACCGAGTATCCTGAAGACCCCGCGGCCGATCAGGCGGCCTTCGCTCGAGCCAACACACTCTTGGAACTGAAGGCGTATCGGGAAGCCGCCGAAGCCTGCCGCCAATACGCCGACCGATACCCGGCCAGCGACCTGTTGGATACCTTCTGGTACATCATCGGATACTGCCAATTTGCCATGGGCCAGCACGACGCCGCCCTGGAGATGTGCCAGAAAGTCGCCCAGGCCTCGGTGGTCGACAAGAAAACCGGCCGGAAGCGGGAAGCCAAGAACAAGTGGCAGGCCATCTACATCCTCGGGCAGATCTACCACAGCCTGGGCCGGGCCGCGGAGGCCATCCAGCAGTACCGGCTGGTGGAAGACCGCTTCGCCGATGCCAAGAAGTCCATCGAATACTTCCTCCGCAAACAGATCGCCCTGCCCGAAGTGACCACCGTCCGGCCCGGCCAGCCGGTCCGGGTGGAACTGACCTTCCGCAACCTGGCCGCCTGCGACGTGCGCGTCTACCGGATCGACCTGATGAAATTCAGCCTCCTGCGGCGGGATCTGGGTGCAATCACCCGGATCAACCTGGCCGGGATCCGGCCCGAACACCAGGTGACCGTCTCGCTGGGGGACGGCGTGGACTACCGCGATCGGACCCACTCGCTGCCCCTGCCGCTCGAAGAAGAAGGGGCCTATCTGATCGTCGCCCGGGGCGACAACCTCCACGCCAGCGGCTTGGTCCTCATCTCGCCCCTGGTCGTGGAAGTCCAGTACGACCGGAAAGCTGGCCAGGTCCGCGCCACGGTCAAGGATGTGGTGGCCAACCGGTACGTCCGCGATGTGGAAGTGAAGGTGATCGGCACCGGCAACGTGGATTTCGTGTCCGGTTCGACCGACCTGCGAGGCGTCTTCGTGGCCGAAGGGATCCGGGGCTTGCCCACCGTGGTGGCCCGGTCCGGCGCCTCCCGCTACGCCTTCTATCGCAGCCCGGGCATCATGCCAGGCCTGCCACCTCCGCCCCTGCCGGCCGTCGCCCAGGCAACGCCTCGGCCGCCGACCGCCCAGGCGCCGATCCAGCCGGTTCCCGCTCCCGGTTCCTCACGCTCGGCGGTCCAACGGCGGATGGAAAACCAACGGCGGATCCAGGCAGCACTCGATTCACCCACCGCCTTCCAGTTCCAAGACACCCCCCTGGACGACGCAATCGACTACCTCCAACGCCTCCACAGGATCGAAATCCGGCTGGACCGCCGGGCACTCGAGGCAGTGGGGCTTTCGGAGGACACGCCGATCACCCAAACCGCGAGCGGGATCACCCTCCGGTCCGCCCTGGATTTAATCCTCGATCAGCTGGATCTGGACTTTGTTATCCACAACGAAGTCCTCCTGATCACCACCCCCGAACAACTGGAAACCGAGGAATTCCAGACCACCGTCGTTTACCCCGTGACCGATCTGGTCCGTTTCCGGGACGAAGAGGGCAAGACATGGTCCGATTTTCAGTCGCTCATTGACGCGATCCAGACTACCGTTCAGCCCGACACGTGGGACGTGGTGGGCGGGCCGGGTAGCATCGCCCCGATGACCTTCGGCGACACGGACGTGCTGGTGTTCAGCCAGACCCAGAAGGTGCACGAGCAGGTGGCCGAGTTCCTGGCCAATTTGCGGCGCATCGCGGGCACCTCGGAGCGGAAAGAGGGCGAGCTACCGGTAAAGGAAAGGCCCAAGCCGGGTGCAGAAAGCCCGTTCGGGTGGGGCGGCATGGGCGGGTTCGGCGGTGCGATGGGGGGCTTCGGCGGTGCGATGGGCGGTGGCGGGCGCGGCGCATTCGGCGGCGATCCGTTCGGAATCAGTGTAGCGCCCGTCGAGGGCCAGGCCCCGGAAGCCGGGCCGCCCCCGGCAGCCGGCCCGCCGGATCTGCTGAAAGGCATCCAAGACGCCAACCGCCAGATGCAAAGCCAGCAAACCGAACAGCTCCAGAAGATGTACCAGAAGGGCAGCGGCATGGGCGGCATGGGCGCCGGCGGATTGTTCTGACCCCGATCGCCCTGGGGCAGCGCGGAGGTGGGGTGGGACAAGGCCGCCGCCCGTGGCCGTGGGCCGGCGCAAACGGGTTCGACCTGGTGCCTGCGTTGCCTTTTTTCCCCGGATCCGTTCTTTGCGGCGACTGCACGCCCACCGCTGAGACCGTTTGCTTGTCCCACCCTACGTTTCTATGTTACGCGGAACCACAAATGTTCGCGGATGTGCGATCTGATGCGGAACGTTCGCTACTGTTTGCGGAAGCGGAACAGGGAGGCGCAACAAAAGAACGTCGGTGCGCGACAAATGGCCGCGTGACGCGGAATCGCCCACGGTCGTTTAGTCGCACAAGCCGCCGCCGTCGCACGTGTAGGGTTCCATGTAATCCTCTCCAATGGTGTGCGTAGGCGATGTGCCCAGATTTCGACCCTGTTCGTCCAGGAACTCGACTTCGTATGCAGTTTTCTCGCCTTTCTTAAATACCATGAGAACGACTCCCACACTACCGACCGGGATTGGCTGTCCCGGAATGGGACGTGTTAACCGGAACGTGTCGTATTCTCCGAACATGATTAATCGACTCCCAGCGTACTTCTCACCAGACGGACGATTCCATCTTCGTGCCGAATC
>DQVB01000332.1 GCA_015661985.1 Planctomycetota bacterium
CCAGCACCTGGCGAGCCTCGGCCGTCTGACCTAGTTGGGTAAGCGTGTCGGCCAGACCCAGGTGGGCATCGGTGTTACCCGGGTCGAGTTGGATGGCCACTTCGAACTCCGCGACCGCTTCCTCTCCCTGGCCTTGAGCGGCCAGCGCTTGAGCCAGGATATGGTGCGCGGCAGCATCGAGCACATCGATCTGGATTGCCTCGGTGGCCCAGCGCGTGGCAGCGGCATGGTCACCGCGCTGGATGGCCATTTGCGCCAGTTTCCTGCGCACCACTAGATCATCCACATCGTGGTTGGCCAGCTGGGCGAGCACGTCGGCCAGCGCTTTCCGATGGCCGGCCGCCAGATGAACACGGGCTAATGCATCGAGCCATCGCGAATCATGGGGATAGTGCTCGGCCCCCAGCTGGTACAGCCGCGCTGCCTCAGCGTACTCCTTGTTACGGAAGCGCAGCGTGGCCAGCAGGTTGAGCGTTTCCGGTTGAGGGTTCCCTGGATCAAGGGACTGGTCGAGCCGTTGGATCGCCTCGGCCGTACGGCCTGCGCGCAGGGCCAGCCGCGCCAGCACGTAAGCAGCCAGTTGATGGCCCGGCTCCCGGGCGCTCACTTGCTCGGCCACTTGCTCGGCTTCATCAGTTGCCCCACGCCGGAGGTATTCTGCGGCCAACCGGGCTGCCACGTCAGCGTTGTCCGGCTCATCCCGATGGGCCTGCAGCAATTCGCCGAAGTCCATGTGTGGGCCCGGCCCGTGCACGTCCGCGATGAGTCGATCCACGTATTGTCGATAGCGCAGTTCGAACTCTTCGGGCGGTATCCCCAGCGCCTGTTTGATGGCGGCTCCCGTGGGCAGCTTTTCTGCGTAGGCCTTCAACAGCCGCTGGATGGCCTCCCAGCCGTAGCGATCGATGATGAACTGCACGTACTGCTCAGCCTGGCAATAGGCCAGATGGCAGTCGTCGCTGGAATGGGGCCGAGTGAATCCGAAGTTGATCGTTTTCAGATCGAACAGATCGTTGCTGGCGGCACGCTGCGCCAGCAGGACCAGCCATTGCGGCGGCGTGGGGCAGTCCTCGCTCCACACAGCCAATCCTTCGGTGAACCAGTGGGGGCAGTTGAAGCCGGTCTGTTGGAGCGTGATCACGTGGACCAGTTCATGGCGCAGGACGCGAGCCCAATTGAACGGCCTGGCCAATTGAGGATCGTTCGGAGAGACCAAGGCCACCACCTTTCCCGTGCTGGCGGCCACCGTGCCCAGATAGGGCAGGCCCGTCATCCGCGTGCTGAACCACTGATGGCCGCTGGTGCCCTTGGCTTGGCGGAAGATCTCCACCAGCGGTTTCTCGGGCGGCCGGAAGCCGAACTGCTCGCACAACTGGCGGAAGCACCGGTCGGCCTGTTGAGCGGCGTAAGTGCCCAGGATCTCGTCCTCGTGCCCGTCGAAGCGGAGGATGCAGTTCCCCGTGTCGATGGTCTTCATCTCAGCCAACAGGTCGAGCACTTCGAGCATGTTGTAGACCCGGACGTTGAACGGGTCGACGCGGAAGGCCTCTTCCAGTTGTCGGCGAGCCTCTTCTTCCCGACCGGCGTGCATGTAGAGCAGTCCCAGCGCTGCGTGGGGGCCGACTTTTTGCGGCATCCGGGCGATGCTTTCCCGGAAGAACCGTTCGGCCGCGGCCATCTGGTGCCGCTCCTGCAACCAGCTGGCCAGAGTGAAAAAGAAATCCCCACAGGCCGGATTGGCCGCCGTGGCCTGTTCGACCAATTCGGCGAACCGATCCGTCTGCTCGTCCTCTTGCTGGCGTTCCAGCAACAGGCAGGCGGCCAGCCGTCCCAGGGTCTGTTCGCTTCGCGGGTTCAATGGCAGGGCGTGTTGGCGGAGCAATCGCATCGCCCCGGCCGGGTCGAAGTTGGCCCACGCCAGATCGGCTTGGACCAGCCAAGCGTCCAGGAGGCGGGGGTTGATCTCCAAGGCCCGCTCGGCGCTTCGCCGGGCCTGGAGGAAATCGTGCTCCTGGAGGGCCAGTCGAGCCATGGCGGCATGGACCTCCGCGGCGTTTGCGTTCACTTGAAGCGCCTGCTGGAAATGGCGCACCGCATCGGCGCGGTTGTATTTCTCCAGGAAGAGAAGACCAGCTTGATAGGCTGCCGGCCAGTAGTCGGGGTCGCGCTGCAAGGCGCGGGGATAGAGTTCGTTGACCAGGAGCGAGAACTGATCGCTCAGTCGGTGCCAACGCGCGTAGCGGGCCGCGGCCAGTCCGATCCAACAGAGCGATTGGGGATCGTCGAGGCTGCGCGAGTTGTAGTGGCGCACGAGCCACCGACAGGCGTCGTCGGCCTCGGCCAACCGGCCGGTGACCCGCAGCAGTTCGGCGCGCATCCAGCGGGCCAGAAGGTTGTTCTGGTCCAAGGCCAGCGCAATTTCCGTGTGCGCGTCCGCCACTCCGTACTGGCCGCGGGCAAAGGCGATGCGAGCCAGTTCGGCGTGGAGCCGCGGCTCCTGCCGAGCTGCACGCGCAAGCAGCTTCATGGCCGCCTCATCGCGGCCCGTCGCCGTCAGCGTGCGGGCCATGCCCAGCACGGCGTCGGGCTCGTCGGGTACGTGCCGGGCGAAGACCTCCTCGGCCTCGGCGTACTTGCCGCGGAGCCGAAGCCGCTCGGCAGCCGCCAACTCGTCCTCTGCCGAGCCCAAGGCCCGTCCGCCAAGGACTGCGACCGCGGCTGAGACCAACACGAGCGCCGCCCGCTGCACCCAATCGCTCGGCCGTGCTATCCGTCGAGCAACCACTGGACCCCCTCCACCAGCCCGTCCTCTTCCTGGCTGGGGGCCACCCGATCGGCCG
>DQVB01000118.1 GCA_015661985.1 Planctomycetota bacterium
GTCTCCCGATCCAGGGCCACCGCCGCCTCGGCGGCTTCTTTGAACGGCCGCCTTGATGTTTCCCGCAGCTTCTGCGCACGACCGTCCATGGCCAGCCCTTTCAGATCGAGGAATCCTTACCGAACTTACCCGTCCGCCCGCAGCTTTCCACAAAATAGCCAGATTCTCCTATTGACATCTTTTGAACCTGTCCATTCGCGCAAAAGGTGACGTGGATCCCAGTTTACACAAGCTTGAAATCCGGCCTGGACGGGCCGGCCGGAGGCTGCTACACTCCCGCCCCTTGTCTTCGGGGGCTGAGTCAGGTTCCCCGACTGGACCCTCCTGTCACCTTGGCGTGCCATGCCCATGGAGTGCCTATTGATGAAGAGGATGATCGGGTTGTTTTGGCTGGCGGCATTGGGGATCGTCTTGGTGCCAGGGCCCGGGCTGGCGGCCCCTTGGGACCGGTTGTTGGTTTTCGGTCGCGTCGAGGCCGATCCGAACAAGGAATACCGGGTGACCGAGGAGAACGGGCCTTGGATGATCCTGGCCTGCAGCTTTTCCGGCGAGAACGCTCACCAGCAGGCCCACGACCTGGTATTGGAGCTGCGTCGGCGTTACAAGCTGCCTGCCTACACGTATGAGAAGACGTTTAAATTCGAGGAGGACGCTGCGGGGCGCGGATTGGGGTCGCAGGGCCGGCGGGTGCGGATGCGATATCGTCGCGGCCCTGCCGTGCGGGAGATCGCTGTGCTGGTGGGGGACTATCCCACAATCAACGACCCCAAGGCACAAGCGACCCTGAAAAGGCTGCGCTACTACCGGCCCAAATGCCTGGAGTTGACTCCCTCTAAGCCCATTGCCTTGAACTTGGCCGCATGGCGTTTCTTCACCAAATTCACGAGCCCCGAGAAGGAACGCGAAGGCCCGCTGAGGAAAGCGTTCCTGACGACCAACCCCTTGTTGCCCAAAGAATTCTTCGTGCCCCAGGGGCTGGACGAGTTCCTGGTCGAATTGAACGAAGGCAGGAAGTACAGCCTCCTGGATTGCCCGGGCAAGTATTCTGTGCAGGTGGCCCACTTCACCGGCCAGGTGGTCATGGACCAGGCGAAGATCCGCGAAGTGGAACAGGGGCGCCGGCAGTTGGAAAGCAAGTTGGCCGAAGCGGCCGAGAAAGCGGAAAAACTGACCGAAGCCCTGCGGATGAAAGGCTACGAAGCGTATGTGTTCCATGACCGCTATGCCAGCATCGTCACGGTGGGCAGCTTCGATTCGGTGGGCACTCCCCGTGCTGACGGCCGCATCGAAATCGACCCCCAGATCCTGGCCATCATGGAGACCTTCGGCGTGGACAAGAGCAAGCTGGGGCCGGCCAGAAACCCGGCCGAACTGCTCAAGCCCAAGGAACTCGAGGGCATCCCCTTCGACCTCCAACCCGTCCCGGTGAAGGTTCCCAAGCGTTCACTGAGCGCCCGCTACGTGCGCAACAGCCCTTGAAAAGCAATCTTCCAGAACAATCTTCCGGGTCAGGCCTCAGCGGTGGGCCTGCGGTCGACGCAAAGAACGGATCTGGGGGGCAAGACGGCGGAGCGGCAGCTCGAGCCCGTTTGCGCCGGCCCACCGCCACACGCGGCGACCTCCTGCCACCCTGCCCCGGCGCTTACGGCGCGTGAATGGATATTCTACCGGATTGTCCATCAAGCGCGTTGGTAGGTCTGTTTCATTTCAGCTCGGCCAAGAACCGCTGGAGAAGTGCCCAGCTCAGCGGCACACGCCGTGAAAGCCGGCCCGTCACCCCTGGGCCGATGCGGGCCGGATCGAGCGGAACGTATCGCACATCGGTTCCGGCCGCCGCAGGCCCGCGCCCGTATTTGTAGTCGTAGCTGAACCAGCCTTCGGCGTCCAGCTGGACACCTGGATGGTCTCGGTCAGGGACAGACAGGTAAAAGGCCGCTCGCAGCGCGCCGACCGGGGTCCGGGCACGGAGTTTTCCGCTGCGGGCCAAGGCAAGATAGAGGCGGCGGGCCGTGGACTGCGCCGGGTCGACGATGTCGATGTGGCGACTCATCCACCGGCGGTAGACGTATGTGCCACCTTCCTGGCAGTCGTACAGCCGGGCCAGCTGGTGGCGGAAGGCGTCGGCGTAGAAAGGGAAATGGGTGCAGCCCAAGACCACCACGCGCAAAGGCGGCGCCTCGGGTCTGGCGCGCAACGTCTCCATCAGGCTCACCACGTGGTAGGCGATATAATTGTCCACGGAATTCAGCTGGATCGTGGCCGGCCGCTTCGGATCGGGGTCGAAGAGCATGCGGCAGCGGGAAAAGTCGAAGCCGTAGCGGTTCAGCAGGCGGGGATCGATCAGGGCTTGGGGATTATCCAAGGCAGGTCCGCGATACCCGGGACGCGGGCGGTGATCGCCCGCTTGGGGGTCAACATACCAGTGCTGTAAACATCTTTGATTAGGGGGACCTTGCTGGTGGTTTTCGTTTCTTTCGTGTGTGTGCTTGGAGGATTCGGTAAACCGAGCTGTGCGTGCGGGCCCGCTTCTTGCGACGCTTCCCACCCCGCTGTTGCGGCGGCGACTTCCGCCACACTTCGCTCCACGTCCCACCCAACAACACCCGCAGGCGCTCCTGGAGCTCCTCACGGCTCGGCTCCCGCTCAAAATACGCCAACGTCACTTCCGGTTCAAACATCACGTTCCACGCCACCAACTGGTCCTCCACGTCATCAAACAGCTTCTCCGTGGAGATCTCCTCCGGCTCCACATCGTGCGCCTCAGCCAAATAACCTCGGATCACTTGGATCATGTTGTACAGCAACAAACAAAAGGCAAACTGGAAAATACACGCCTTCGGTGTGCTGCCGATTAAACGCTTCAAACCGAACACCTCGGTGACCGTCTGAAACACCCGTTCGATTCCCCACCGCTCCGAATACACCCAGAGCAGATCCGGCGCCGGATAGGCGTCCGCGTCCACAAGGTCGGTCACCAGAACCAGCGGCTCGGCGCCGGCACGCTCCAGGCAAATCATCCGTACGTACCGCCGCCGCTTGTTCTGAGGACTACCCAAATACCCCCACCGCTCCACGTAGCTGGAGCCCTGCTCGTCTTTCCCCCTCCGCTCGCCACGGGCCTCATCGCCGAAAAAGGGAACCTTCCGGTGATAGCGGACCAAAAAGTGATCCCCCTCCTCGGAGGTGAAATACTCCGGCTGCGTCAGGTCACAAAAGGCCCTGTCCCCCACCCACAGCCGCGGCCCCTCCACGCTCTGACGTACCTCCGGTACCAACTCAGGCACAAAACGCACATCATTGGCGTCCCCGTCCTCATCAGCACGCATGGCAACCGCCAGCCCCGTGGCCCAATCCAAAGCCACCAACGCCCGTCCCCCCAAAAGCCCCCCAGGGATCCCCTGCAAGGGCTTCAGCCGTTTGGCCACCCGCTTGATCGCCTTGCCATCCAACACAACCACCCGAAAACCACTCAAGCTCCCCGGCAGCTGCCA
>DQVB01000358.1 GCA_015661985.1 Planctomycetota bacterium
CGAGTGTGGCCAGGCCGGGCAGGGAGAGGGCCCAGGTGACCAGCGCGCAAGCCACTTCGCGTTCTGTGGAGGCGCCCCGCCACGACCGGTACAGGCCGGTCACTTCGGCCACGAGATAATAGACGACGACCGCCGCGACGCCGGCCACCAGCTGCCGCTCGCCCGACGATTGGCCCACCGCCCTCACCCCGGCGACAAGCCCGGCCAAGATGCACAAGGCGTCCAGGGCACGGAAAACCAAATGCCCCAGATAACGCGACTCGCCCACGTGACGCAACATTGGGGACATCAAGTAACCTATCCAAACACCTTCGCCTCGGATTGACTCACGGCAAGACCAACCATCACTGCGGCGCCACTTAATCATACGTCGCCCCAGCACGGACGGCCGCAGCGTACGGGAGATCCGCACAACCGGAACCAGTGGAATTTCCCGAACCCGCTGGAAATCTCCGCGCGGCCTGGAAACAATGGAACCGTGGCAACGGGCCACCGGTCTGCGAAGATCCATCCCCAGCGTTGCAAACCGGCAGCGCAGGATGGACATGCCTGTCCGCCATAAGTGGGACAAGACGGCCAATAACCTGGGCAGCATAGATGTCACAAGACGCGAGTTCTCTCCCACGAGCCGGACTCACCGGTCGGGCCCATGATTGACGGGCAAGAATGCCCGTCCTGCGTTTCCTTTCTGCAACGTTGGGGCCAACTCACTGGCAAAGAAGGAAGCACCTGGGATGAAACGGCTGGCGATTGGAATCGGCTTGGGGGCCGCTTTGCTCGTGACTCTGTCCCTCTGCGGAGCGGAGAAGGAAGATCGCTGGCGGCTTACCGTGTCGCGCATTTTCGCCGGCCCCGAGTTCGACGCGCAGAGCTTTTCCGCCCGCTGGCTCGAAGACGGCACGGGCTACCTGGTTGTCGAACCTTCGCGGGACACGCCGGCTGGCCAGGACATCGTGCGCTATGACGCGGAAACGGGTGCCCGCCGGGTGGTGGTATCGGCGGCGGACCTGGTCCCGCCTGATCGGCCGGTGCCGCTGAAGATCGACGGTTATGCTTTCTCCCAGGACCGATCGCTCGTTTTGATCTACACCAATTCGCGTCGCGTCTGGCGGCGCCATACCCGCGGCGACTACTGGGTGTTGGATCGGGCCAGCCACGAGTTGCGGAAGCTGGGCGGCGGCGTACCACCGTCGACACTCATGTTCGCCAAATTCTCACCCGACGGGCGTTACGTGGCCTACGTCCACGACAACGATCTTTATCTCGAAGACCTTCGCGACGGTGGTATCCAGGCGTTGACCACCTCGGGGTCCGATACGGTGATCAACGGCACCTTCGACTGGGTCTATGAAGAGGAGCTCAAGCTCCGCGACGGGTTCGTCTGGAGTCCGGATAGCCGCCGGATCGCCTACTGGCAGATCGACACCCGAGGGGTGCGTCGGTTCGTGCTGGTCAACAACACCGACGGCCTCTACCCGAAGCTCAAGTGGTTCGCCTATCCCAAGGCGGGCCAGAGGAACCCGCGCTGCCGTGTCGGCGTGTTGGATATCGCCGCGCGCCGTACCCGCTGGCTCGAGGTGCCCGGCGATCCCCGAGACAACTACCTGGCGCGGATGCAATGGGCGGGCCCCCGCAAAGTCCTGCTCCAGCAGCTCAACCGGCTCCAGAACGCCAACCGCGTGATGTTGGCTGACGCCTGCTCCGGCCAGGTGAAAACGCTTTTCGTCGAAAGGGACGAAGCCTGGGTTGACGTGCACGACGAGCTCTTTTGGCTGGACGACGGCCGCCGGTTCACTTGGATGAGCGAGCGGGATGGGTGGCGCCACGTCTACGTCGGTTCGCTCTCCGACGGCCATCTCCGCCGTATCACCGCCGGCTCCTACGACGTCATCCGATTGCTTCACGTGGACGAGAAAGAAGGTTGGCTCTATCTGATCGCCTCGCCCCATGACCCGACCCAACGATACCTGTACCGTGTCCGCCTGGAAGGCGGCAAGCCCGAGCGACTCACGCCGGATGACCAGTCGGGCACGCACGGCTACCGTATCTCTCCCGGCGCCCGTTGGGCCATCCACTCGTGGTCCTCCTTCGGCCGGCCACCTCGGGTCGAGCTCGTCAAGCTGCCGAGCCATGAGGTGGTTCGCACCTTGGTGGACAACGAGCGCCTGCGCGGGAAACTCGAAGCCCTCCGCCGCGGACATACCGAACTGTTCCGGGTGGACATCGGTGAGGGGGTGGTCTTGGACGCCTGGTGCATCCAACCGCCGCACATGAATGCCAAGAAGAAATACCCGCTGGTGGTCTACGTCTATGGTGAACCGGCCGCTCAAACCGTCCTGGACCGTTGGGGCGGCAAGCGGTTTCTCTGGCATCTGCTGCTGGCCCAGCACGGCTACGTGGTGATGAGCTTCGACAACCGTGGGACGCCCGCCCCTCGTGGCCGGGCGTGGCGCAAGGTGATCTACCGCCAGGTGGGGATCCTGGCTCCGGCCGACCAGGCGGCCGCGGTCCGCGCCGTGCTGGCCCAGCGCTCTTACATCGATGCCCAACGCATCGGCGTCTGGGGCTGGAGCGGCGGCGGTTCGATGACGCTCAACGCCATCTTCAAGTATCCCAAACTCTACAAGACGGCGATCGCCGTGGCGCCGGTGCCGAACCAGCGGTATTATGACACGATCTACCAGGAGCGCTACATGGGCCTGCCGCAGGATAACGTCGACGGGTTCCTCCAGGGTTCGCCCGTGCACTTCGCCCACCAACTGGAAGGCAACCTGCTGATCATCCACGGCACGGGCGACGACAACTGTCATTACCAAGGCACCGAGGCATTGATCAACGAGCTGGTGCGCCACAACAAACCGTTCAGCATGATGGCCTATCCGAACCGCAGCCATTCGATCCGGGAAGGACGAAACACCGTGCGCCACCTGCACGAGCTGATGCTGCGCTACTTGCTGGAGAACCTCCGCCCCGGGCCTCAGCCCGATTGAATCCTCCGGCCAGCCCGGCTACGCTCAAGGACGACGTTTGCTCTGGTACGTCGGCCTCCGGCCGGGCGCCGTGAGGCCTTTGCCCGCAGCCAGGAACCTTGTTGATGTCGCTCGCAGATGACCTACCGGACGATGCCGCGCTGTTGATGGCCGGCATCCCCCAACTCAATAGCACCTTGTACCATCGCATCCGCTTCGCCGTGGGCGATCCGGTGGCCTATGTCTCACTTCCTGCGGGCCCGGGTAAGCGGCGGTCGGTGCTCATCCTGCGGGACATCGAGATGGAGCGGGCTGGTCGCCAAGCCCGCGTCGATGAGGTGGCGTGCCCCAAGGACTACGAACCGGCCGAGGGACTGTCCGGCGATCGGGAGACGGCCACCGCCCAGGC
>DQVB01000354.1 GCA_015661985.1 Planctomycetota bacterium
AGCCAGGCGATGGAGGCGATGCGCCAGCGGATCGCCCAGGTGGCGCCCACCTCGGAAACCGTGCTCATCACCGGCGAAAGCGGCACCGGCAAGGAACTGGTGGCACGGGCCATCCACGCGGCCAGTCCCCGGGCCGCGGGGCCGCTGGTCAGCCTCAACTGCCCCGTGCTGTCGGCCCACCTGATGGAGAGCGAATTGTTCGGCCACGAAAAAGGCGCCTTCACCGGCGCCGAATCGCCACGCACCGGCCGCTTCGAGCTGGCCCACGGCGGTTCCATCCTCTTGGACGAAGTGACGGAAATCGACCTGCCTCTGCAAGCCAAACTGCTCCGCGTGCTCCAGGAAAAATCGTTCGAACGGGTTGGATCCAGCCAAACGATCCACGTCGACGTCCGCGTCCTGGCCACCACGAACCGTGACCTGGAAAAGGAAGTGGCCGAAGGACGGTTCCGCCAGGACCTCTATTACCGGCTGGCCGTTGTCCCCATCCACGTCCCGCCCCTGCGCCGGCGGCGCCAGGACATCCCCGAACTGACCGACTACTTCCTGGCCCGCTGCGCCGATCGCCTGGGGCGCCAGCCCGTGACACTGGCGCCGGACGCCCGTCAGCTTCTGGTCGAACACCATTGGCCGGGCAACGTCCGGGAACTGGAGAACATCATCACCCGCATCAGTGTGCTGGAGTCCGGCGGGCCTGTGACGGCCGACCAACTGAAGCGCTGGCTCCTCACGCATCCCCGTCCCGGGTCGCCCGGGAGCGGGCCGGAAATCCCCGTCGGGCTCAGCCTCCAGGAAATGGAACGCAGGCTGATCGAAGCGACCCTGGAACACCACGGCGGTCACCGGGAACGCACCGCCCGAGCGCTGGGCATCGGCGTCCGTACCCTGACCGGGAAGCTCCGCCAATACGGCTACGCGCCGCGGGAAAAATCCTTCGCCGCCGGGCCTGGCAAGCGAAAGACCAGAACAGACGGATAATGATTATAGTGACGACCAAGCAGGGCGATACAACCAAACCCCAGAACACGACCGCCCGACCGCCGCCTCGGTCCGGCAAACCCTGCCGCTCGGGATCGGCAGCTTTTGCCGCCGCCTGCGCCGCTCGGCCCTGGAGCTGCACCAGCGGCCGAGGCCCCGGGCCGAAGCGGCGGAGCGACAAAGGGACAAGCGCCACAACAACTTGCGCGCCGCCGGCCTTCAGGATCGAGTGGGCACCGACCCCTCCCGGAGGTCATGGCACGCCGATTGCAAACAGCCCGTCGGACGGCCCACCGCGGGATGAGCTTGGCGGTTCGCAGGCTGGGACAAGCCCCGCACCAGCTGCAGAGAAGGCGTTTGATTCGTGGCATGGGCCCTGTTCAGCAGCTGGCGGGCCGGCGCCGGCGCACCGCCTCAGACCTGGGAGAGACGTCTCCACCGATGTTCGACGGGATTTTCCAGTCCACGACGATCCCCATCCTCCAGCAGGTGGTCGATTTCACCCAAGCCCGCCACGTCGTGCTGGCCGGCAACATCGCCAACCTGGACACACCGGGCTATCGCGTCCGTGACCTGCCCGTCGATGAGTTTCAAAAAAGCCTGCAGGAGGCCATCGACGAGCGGCACAAGCCCAAGCCCCAAGGGCCCGTGTCGCCGGGGGAACTGGCCCGGTCCGGCCCCCCGCGGCTGGCCGAAGTGGCCAGGAACACCAAAACCATCCTCTACCATGATCAAAGCAATGTGGGCCTGGAATTCCAGGTCACCGAGATGGTCAAGAACCAACTGATGCACAACACGGCGCTGGCGATCATGGCCAGCCAATTCCGGCTGCTCCAGGCGGCCATCAGCGAACGGGTGTAGCCGCCCGGGCCCCCATCGCCGTGGTGAAACGCAGAACCAGCGACCAAACACGCCCTTTCCAAAACAGAAAGCCGAGCCATGATCCCAGCCCTGGACGTGAGCACCAGTGCCTTGGTGGCCCAGCGGGTTCGCATGAACGTCATCTCCAGCAACCTGGCGAACCTGTCCACCACGCACAACGAAGCGGGCGAACCGGTGCCTTACCAGCCCCGCTACGTGGTCTTCCAGACCGACGACAGCGTGGGGTCCTATGGCGCCGTAGGCGTGAAAGTGCGCGCCGTCCAAATCGACAAGGTCCCGCCCCGTTTGAAATACGAACCGGGCCACCCGGACGCGAACGCCGAAGGTTATGTGGCCTATCCGAACATCAACATGATGACCGAGTTTACTGATGCCATGGAAGCCGCCCGGGCCTATGAGGCCAACCTGGGCGCGATGGAGATCACCAAGGACATGGTCCAGCAGACGTTGAGGATCCTGGCCTGATGAACCCCGTCCATAACCTGACCGTTCGGCCGACAATGCCCGGAGCGCCGGCCACGCCGGCCGAAGGCGTCCAACAGGCCGGCTCGTTCAAGGATTTCCTCCTTCGTTCCATCGAGGAGGTCAACTCGATGCAGCTGGCCGCCGACCGAGCGGTGGAAAAACTGGCTTCGGGCCAGGACGTGACCCCGGCGGAAGTGCTCACCGCGGTACAGAAGGCCGATATCGCCTTCCGCCTGATGATGCAGATCCGCAACAAACTGATCCAGGCGTACCAGGAGGTGCAGAACATCCGCATTTGAGCGGCCGGCGCCAGCCGCCGGTCAACTGGCGAACTGACAACTCGTAGGTGAACCCAGGTCCACTGACGCCTCATGGACTTTCTGAACAAATCGGTCGCCCAGCTGAGAGACCTATTCCAATCGATGACGCCGGGTGCGCGGCTCACCACGGGCCTGCTGCTGGTGGTGGTCGTCATCAGCCTGGCCTATCTGGTGGTCGAGCACCGTGCGGGGTCCGAGGCGTACCTGTTCGGCGGGGCGTCGTTCAGCGCGGGCGAGCTCCAGGCCATGGAGCGGGCCTTTGGCGAAGCCGGTCTGGGCGGCTACGTCCTGGAAGGAGGCCGCGTGCGCGTTCCTCGCGGGCAACGCCACCAGTATCTGGCGGCCCTGGCCGAGCACCGCGCCCTGCCGTACAACTTCGGTCTCTACATGCAAAAGGCCATGGAAGCCGGCGGCCTCATCCGCTCTGGGGAAGAACGACGGGAGGCCATCGAGTTCGCCACGGAACAAGAACTATCTCAGATCATCGGCAAGATGAGCGGGCTGGAATGGGCCGCCGTGTTCTACAATTCGAAAACCACACCCGGCCTGCGGCCGCGCGCCGTGGCCACCGCTTCGGTGACCGTCAAACCCGTCGGCTCCGAACCGCTCGACCCGGAACTCGTCTCCGGCATCCGCCGCATGGTGGCCGCTTCCTTCGCCGACCTGGAGGAAAAGGACGTCACCGTGATCGACCATCGCACCGGTCACGCTTCCACCGGCAACCCTGAC
>DQVB01000361.1 GCA_015661985.1 Planctomycetota bacterium
GATCCCGGCACCCGCGGCTTGAAGGCCACCGTCGAGGCCCATACGGCCATCCGTCGCCTGGCCCTGAAGAATTTCCGCCCCCTGGGCTATCCCACGTTGGCCGTGACCAACGACCCGGATCCCATGATGCAGGCCATCGAAGCCAGCACCTACGTGGCCAAGTATGCCGCCGTGGTGGTGACCGACGCCAGCGAGCCGTGGCAGCTGCTGCCCGTACTGACCACGCGCCAGGACATCTATATCGACCCGCAAAAGCCCGTGGCCGTGGAGCCGAAACTCTACGAGGTGGGCGAGGTGACACCCCAGTCGCCTGTGCTGGTGACCACGAACTTCTCGCTCAGCTACTACTCGGTTGAAGGCGAAGTGGAAGCCAGCCGTGTGCCGGCCTATATCATCTCCGTGGACACCGAAGGGACTTCGGTGCTCACTGCCTGGGCGTCGGACAAGTTCAACGCCGAGACGATCACCCAGGCGATGAAGAGGGCAGATATCGAAAAGAAGGTGTCCCACCGCCAGGTGGTCATCCCCGGTTTGGTGGCCGTCCTTTCGGCGGGCATCGAAGATGAATCCGGTTGGAACGTCCAGGTCGGTCCCAAGGAAGCTTCGGGGCTCCCGGGCTTCCTCAAGAACCAATGGCGACCGCAGCAGGCGTCGTAACCTCATAACCAGCGTGCGCAACGGTGGCGCACCCGACCCGCGGAAAACTGGAACCACGAAGCACGAAAGCGCAAGAGAAGCACCCCATCCAGATCTCCCAAACGTACCAGGGCACCGCCGGTTACCTCGCCGCAACCGCCGGATAGCAGCCAGTGTTCTTGTTATCCGGCACCCGCGGGCTGGCCGGCAGGGAGGTCGCGCCGGCCCACCGCATGATGGGATCGACCGAGCGTGCCTGGTCATTGATACCGGCCCCCTGGCCACCCGCTCCGTATCGCCGCTGGTCATTGGCCATTCGTCATTCCACCACCCGGGAGTCGACTGAATTGTCCGAGTTTCGCATCCGATTTTTGCCGGACGAGCGTGAGACGGTTGTAGAGGACGGCACCAGTCTGCTCGAGGCCGCCCGATTGGCGAACGTGTACGTGGGGGCCATTTGCGGCGGCGAGGGCAGTTGCGGCAAGTGCCGGGTGATCGTGCGGCAGGGGGACGTGGAGGGCGAGTCGACCGAGTATCTGACTCGGGACGAGATCCGCCGCGGTTATGTGCTGGCCTGCCAGGTCTTTCCCCGTAGTGATTTGGTGGTGGAAGTCCCGCCCGAGTCGCGGTTGGTGGGCTACGAGGGGATCGACCGGGAGAGCGAGCGGTTTCGGGATTTTGCCCATCGTGGAGCCGAGGCCCCGCCGGCGCAGCTGGACCCGGTGATCGAGAAGTTCTATCTGGTCCTTCCCGAGCCGACCTTGGACGATCCGACCGCCGACCAGGAACGGCTGCTGGAGGCGGTGGCCAAGCGGCGTGGCGGGCCGCTGCAGATGGGGCTCAAGGTAACCCGCCAACTGCCGCGCGTCCTCCGCCGCCTGCAGGTTCGACGCTCCTCGTGGAATTGGACGTGGGACGGACGGGTGACGGCGGTGGTGGCCCCGCGGAGCGACGTGAACGAGCTGTTGGACGTCGAACCGGGCGATACGTCGGACCGCAACTACGGATTGGCCTTGGACATCGGCACCACGACGGTGGTCGCCCACCTGGTCGATCTAACCACGGGGACCACGCGCGAAGCGGCGGCCAAGTACAACTCGCAGATCCGTTACGGCGCCGATGTGATCAGCCGGATCAACGCGGCCCGGCGGCCTGGCGGGGCGGCGGCCATGCACCAGGCGGTGGTCCAGGACGTGGAGACGCTGATCGACGACCTGGTCAAGCGGGCCCAGGTGGGCCGCAAGAACATCTACTGCGCGGTGGCCTCGGGCAACACGGCCATGCTCCACTTCCTGCTCGGCCTGGAGGTCGATCTGATCCGGTTGTCGCCCTTTGTGCCCGCGGCCGTCAATCCTCCACCGGTACGGGCGGCCGAAGTGGGCCTGCGCATCCAGCCACGCGGGATCCTCTATGTGATGCCCATGGTGGGCAGCTTTGTCGGCGGTGACATCACCGCGGGGATCCTCGCCTCGGGGCTCCACCGGGGCGAAGAGCTGGCGCTGCTTTTCGATATCGGAACCAATGGCGAAGTAGTGCTGGGTAACCGCGATTTCCTGGTCGCCTGCTCCGCGTCGGCCGGGCCGGCCTTTGAAGGCGGGTCGGTCTCCTGCGGCATGCGGGCGGCCAGCGGGGCAATCGACAGCGTGCGCATCTTCCACCGCAACTTGGCCGTCTCGGCCACCACCATCGACGGTGCCCCTCCGGTGGGCCTGTGCGGCACAGGACTGATCGACGCATTGTCCGAGATGCTCATGGCTGGCATTGTCGATCGCAGCGGCCGTTTCCAGGTCCATCGAGCGCCGGAGCGCTTCCGCACCTCGCCCGAAGACGGACGGCCAGAATTCATCCTGGTGCCTGCCCACCAGTCGGCCACGGGACGTGACCTGGTGATCACACAAGCCGACGTAGAGAACCTGATTCGTACCAAAGGCTCCATCTACGCGGCGGCCGATTCGCTGGTCCGCGCCGTGGGCCTCTCCTTCCAGGACATCCGAAAGGTTTACATCGCCGGCGCTTTCGGCAACCGGCTCAACGTGACCAGCTGCGTCAGTATTGGGCTCTTGCCCGAGTTGCCCGGCGAGCGGATTCACTTCATCGGCAACAGCAGCGTGGGCGGCGCCAAACTGGCCATCCTCAGCCGCCGCATGCTGGAAGAAGTCCACCAGATCCGGGAGCGGATCAGTTACATCGAGCTGATGGTTGACCCGGCCTACATGGAGAAATTCACCTCGGCTTGCTTCCTCCCCCACACGGATGCGGGCCGGTTCCCCTCGGTCGTCCGGCGCCTCGAGCAGCGCGCCGGACACGTTGTGGAATGAGGAACGACCAATGCGCAAATCCCAACCCGAGAAAGCCCCAATGACCAAATCCCAATGACCAATGATTCCGGGCCCAAGCGGGTTGCTCGTTGATGGCTGGTCATTCGTCATTCGCCATTTTCCCCCACAGGAGGTCCTCTTGAACCTGAACATCGCTATTGCTGGTAAGGGCGGCACGGGCAAGACGACGTTGTCGGCCTTGTTGGTGCGGGCTTTGAGGGAGCAGGGTGTGCGACCCATTCTGGCCGTGGATGCCGACCCGAATTCCAACCTGGCCGACGCCCTCGGAGTGGAAGAGGGCCGCCACCTGGCCGATATCCGGGAAGAGGGTTCCAGCCCTGAGGGGTCGCCGGCCAGCGGCGTAGGGCGGGCGCGGGCCATCGAAGATGAGATCCAGCGGGCCATTACCGAGGCCGACGGGTTTGACCTGGTGACCATGGGCCGCGGCGAAGGCCCCCGCTGCTACTGCTACGTGAACAACCTGCTGCGCCGATGCCTCGACATGCTGGCCCGGAACTACGCCGCGGTGATCGTGGACAACGAAGCGGGCATGGAGCACCTCTCTCGCCGCACGACGAACAACGTGGATTACCTGATCGCCGTGCTCAACCCCACCTTGCCGTCCCTGCGGGCCGTGCGCCGTATCCTCCAGCTGGCCGACCAGCTGCCGGTGAACATTGCCCACAAGGCGGTGGTGGTCAGCCGTGTGGGGCCCCAGGGGCTGGCCGGGCCGATCGAGGGAGAGCTGGCTGAACTCGAGGCCCAGCGGTTGCAAAACATCCCCCAGGACGATACGGTTGAACAAGCTGGGGCTGAAGGGCGAAGCGTGTTCAGCATCGAGGAGACAACCCCGGCCCTGGTCGCCGTGCGGTCCATTGCGCAGACGTTGTGCGGGAAAGAATCAGCAAAAAGCCCGTAGGGCAGCCATTGGTTCGTCCGACCGGTCCGACATGTTCGACTGGGCCGGCTGGACCGGCGGGGCCGGCGGGGCCGACAATTGACGCCATAGACACCCCACAGTCAAAGGAGGACCCCCATGAGCGTTCCGGATGCAAAGGAAAGGTGGTCTGGAAAGATCACTACCGTAACGATCGGCGCCACCCCCGCGGAAGGCGGGACCCGTGGCTCCACAGTAACCCTCGGTGGCGAGGCGGGCATCCCGTTCTTGAGCTTCGATGGCGAAACACCGAACCCGCCGGCCATCGCGTTGGATGTACTGGACGTGGAACCGGCCGACTGGCCCGGGCCGTTGGCCCAGGTCTACAGCGATGTCTGGTCCGACCCGGCCGCTTGGGCGAAGCGCGTGAAGGAGTTGGGCGCCGACCTGGTGAACTTGCGCCTGGTGAGCATCCATCCGGACGAGGGTGACCGTTCGCCGGAACAGGCCGCCGAGACGGTCAAGGCGGTGCTGGAGGCCTGCGACCTGCCGCTGATCATTTGGGGCTGCGACGTGCCGGAAAAGGACCAGCGGGTGATGCCCAAAGTGGCCGAAGTGGCCCAGGGCGAAAACTGCCTGCTCGGCGCAGTCACCGAAGACGAATACCGCACGCTGACGGCTGCGGCCCAGGCGTATGGCCACAAGCTGATCGCCCTTTCCCCTTGTGACATCAACAAGGCCAAGCAGGTGAACATCTTGGTGACCGACATGGGTTACCCGCTGGAGGACATCATCATCTACCCCAGTACCGCTTCGTTAGGCTACGGCATGGAGTACATCTATTCGATCCTGGAACGTGGGCGTCTGGCGGCCCTGTCCGGCGACAAGCTGATGGCCCAGCCGGTGCTGTTGGACGTCGGGCTGGAAGCGTGGCGAGCCAAAGAGGCCCGGACCGGGGACGAAGCGGCCGAGGTGTGGGGGCCGGCGGCCCACCGCGGTCCCCTGTGGGAAGCCGTCACTGCCACCGACCTGCTCCAGGGCGGATGCGATCTGTTGATCATGCGTCACCCCCGAGCCATGGAGGCAGTACGCAAGGCTGTCAGTCAACTCATCGAGGCCTAGTGTCCGACGCCGCAGCCGGCCCGCGCCCCAAAAGGGTTGCCCCACTGCGCCCCCCGGCGGACCGCGGGCTCGACACCGGGAGAGGAGCCTTCCACAACACAGGAGATTCGCCATGATCATCTTCAGTGAACGTATCAACGGCATGTACCGCGACGTCCGTCGGGCCATCAACGAAAAGCAGAAGGCAGTCGTCCAGCAGCTGGTTAAGGAACAAGTGGACGGCGGCGCGGACGTGATCGACATCAATCTCGGCCCCACCAAAGGCGATCCGGTCGAGAACTTCGTCTGGCTGGCTGAAACCGTCCACGAGGTGACCGACAAGCCCCTTTCGCTGGATAGCGCCAAACCGGATGTTTTGACCGAAGCGACCGCCCGAGTGAAGCAGGTGCTGCCCGAAACCAAATTGATCATCAACTCTTCGACGGCCGTGCCCGAGGTGATGGCCAAATTGATTTCCGCGGCCGCGGAGAACGGGGCCGGTATCATCGGGCTGACCATGGACCAGGAGGGCGTGCCGGGAAACGTGGAAAAACGCGTCGAGTGCGGAGCCACCTTTCTGATGACGGCCATGGAAGGCGGGCTGTCGCCAGACGACATCTACCTTGATCCCATCATCCTCCCGGTCAACGTGGCCCCCAAGCAGCCGTGGAACGTGATGGAAGCCATCCGCCAGCTGGCCGTGGTCAACGATCCGCCGCCGAAATTCATCATCGGGCTTTCGAACATCAGCCAGAAATGCCTGATGAACCGGTTGATCAATCGCACCTACCTGGTGATGTGCATCGCCGCCGGCCTGAATGCGGCTATCATGGATGCGGCGGACAAGGAGTTGGTCGAGGCGGCCATCACGGCCGAGGTCCTCCTGGAAAAACACCTCTACAGCGACGACTACATCAAAGCGTGGCGGATGCAAAAAGGACTGGCCTGACGTGGGACAGGCTTCCCAGCCGTCCCACAATCCAAAAGGGATACGCCCACGGTGCGCCCGTGTTATGAAGCAGGATTCTGACGTCGCACAAGCGTGGTCGCTTGTACGACGCAGGACAAGCGTCCTCGCTTGCCCCACAACGCCAACACTCGCGCACCGCCTTGGATATCCCCCACGACGTAAGACCCGAGCCTGCCCCCAGCCGCCGTAGGCGGGCGCCGCACCCATGGGCAAACTGACGTACCAAAGCGCCGGCGTCGATCTTGAGCTCTACCGGCAGGCCATGGCCCGCCTGCCCCGACTGGTTGCCCGCACGCATACGCCCAGGGTCATCCAGTTGGAACAGGGCTTTGCCGGACTGTTTCAGCTGGATTTCGACAGTCCGCTCTTCGCCCGCCGCTACCGCCACCCCCTGCTCGTGGCGGCCGCGGACGGCGTGGGCACGAAACTCAAGGTGGCCGCCATGGCCGGCGTGCATAATACCGTGGGCATCGACCTGGTGGCCATGAGCGTCAACGACGCCCTCTGCTGCGGGGCCGAGCCCCTTTTCTTCCTCGACTATGTGGCCATGCCCCGCGATGACCCGCCGCTCCTGGAACAGATCGTCGAAGGGATCGCTGCCGGCTGCATCCAAAGCGGTTGTGCCCTCCTGGGAGGTGAAACGGCCATCCTGCCCGACGTCTACCAGCCGGGCGACTACGACCTGGCCGGCTTCTGTGTCGGCGTGGTCGAGCGGCGCAACCTGATCGACGGATCCACGATCGCCACGGGTGACGCCGTACTCGGGGTAGCCTCTTCAGGGCTTCATTCCAACGGGTTCAGTCTGGTGCGCAAGGTTGTCTTCGAAGTGGCCGGACTGGATGTGGATCATCACATCGACCAACTGGACAGGACCGTGGGCCAAGTGCTTTTGGAGCCGACGCGCATCTACGCTCGCCCCGTCCGGCAGGTGCTCCAGTATTACCGCGTCAAGCGCGTGGTGCACGGCATGGCCCACATCACCGGCGGGGGCCTGCGCGAAAACCTGGCCCGCATCCTGCCCCCGCGGTGTCGTGCGGTGATCGACCGCTCCAGTTGGCCCGTGCCACCCGTGTTTGGTTGGATCCAGCAGCTCGGGCGGATCGAAGAGCAAGAGATGGAGCGGGTGTTCAACATGGGGATCGGCTTGGTGCTGGTGGTCAGCTCGTACCACGCCGAAAGCATCCGCCGCCAACTGGCTGACTCGGACCTGGCCAGCTGGATCATCGGCCGCATCGAAGAGGGCCCCGGCGAGGTGCAGTGGGCGTGAATCCACCGAATGGCACACCCTTTCCCCGCCGCTCACCAACCGCTGCGATACCTCTCTCGTTTGCAGATGCGGATGGAGTTCACATCACCGGCGAGCCGGAAGATCAGCCTCCAGTCAACCGACGGGCCGTCTTCTCGGGTCGCACCGCACCCGTTTACGGCCCGTGGACTGGGGCGGGATCCAGGCGCAGGACTTGGGATGCGTTGGCCGCCCGAACCTGCAGGCCGGCGCCGAATGCGGCGCCCCGTAGCCAGGCGTCGCCACCAACTGAAGAAGAACCTTCACGATACTCGGAGTTTGTCGCCGATATCGTTTTCGGTTCGACCGGGAGCAGAGCTGCGGCTACACTTTGCGAACGTTTTCGGTCTTGAAGATGCGCGACCAGCGGCACGCGTGGGGAAAACAGCGGCTCGAGATCCATAGTGCGGCCTCCGCGCAAGCTCGACGCACCTCTTCGCATCTCCACGAGAGCCCATATTTGGAAGACGGTGGGGTGTTCATCTATCCGTCCATTCATCGGCACCTCCCCGTCCTCAGGCACCAGCGAACTCAACAGATCGCTCTGCGCGAACCGAGTGAATCGTGAATCCTTGAAGCTCCCGCGGCAAGTAGCATCGCTCGGCGAGCAGATCGTTCGCATCGAAACGACACGGGTGCCCGGCGGGCAAATCGGCGGGCGGGCCGGGTATCTGTACAGAACTGCGGACGGCGCCTTGGGCTACGTGAGGCCGACAGAGCCACCAAGGGCGCCTTGAGGTGCGCGACGCCGCAGGTGTCGCATCGTCCCCCTCCGCTGGTTCGAAAAGGGGCGAGGGTGCCGGGAGGCAAACCCCGGGGATACGGAGCGCCGGGCCGAGCGTCGCCGGTAGCCCTACCGCCGCACGGGGGCGTCGGGGGAGGGTGAGGCAGTCCGGTCGGCGTGGGGCTGGGCCGACCCTTCAGCCGAGCCGAAGACGGCGATCTGGTCGATCCCGTCGCCGTCGAAATCGCCCACCACGGGACGGTCATCGGGCCCGCCCAGCTGGAAGACGCGGTCATGGGCATCCAGCCGGTGGTCGGCGGTGGTGTCCAAGTACCAGGTGCCTTGACGGTAGACGCCCAACTCATCGATCCCGTCGCCGTTGAAGTCGCCGACCACCGGCAAATCGCCGGGACGGCCCAGGTCTTCGACCAGCGTGTCGCCTGCTGACCATTTGCCGTCCCCGTCGCTGTCCAGGAACCAGGTGCCGCCGCGGAACATCCCGATGTTGGTCACCCCGTCGCCGTTCCAATCGCCGGCCACGGGCACGTCGGTCTCGCTGCCGTATTGGAACACGTGGTCGATCAAGTCGGCGCGGATGTTTCCTTGGACGGAGCGCTGCATGGTACGCCGCCCGAGGGTCGCTTCGTCGGGCCGCGGCGGCAGGTTCTTGCACCGGCCACAGACCGGATTGTCGGCGTCGGGCAGGCCGGGCTCGGTCTCCAGGGCCCGGGCGTCACCCTTCCAGGCGGGCCCGAAGATGCCGATATCGTCCTTGCCGTCACCATCCCAATCCCCCACCACGGGCAGGTCGTCAGCTGTGCCCAGGCGCGCCCAGAGGTCTTCGTCGTCCCACACGCCGTTGCCATTCAGATCGATCAGCCAAAGGCCGTCGTGGTAGACGCCTACTTCGGCCACGCCGTCACCGTTGAAATCACCGGCCACCGGATGGGCCTCTTCGGTGCCGAACAGCAACTCCTGGATCGCCACACCGCGGTGGTCAGCCACTACGAACCGCCCCGGATCCTCGGGGCCGCTCGACCAGGAGGCCGAGTTGAAGTAGCTGGAAGCCGCGTCGGCCACCCGCTGATACCCTCCCGACTCCGCCCGCGGCAGTCCGCCGTTGAGTACGCTGAGGTGCCACGTATACGTCAGTGGGATGCCGCCGTCCGGGATGAACGGCTCGCGACGGCTCGGTACGGGGACCCAAGGCGCGGCCAACCAGGGCGGA
>DQVB01000177.1 GCA_015661985.1 Planctomycetota bacterium
TTCACCGGCAGGATCTCGTGCGGATCGTGCGAGCGTGTGCCGAGCGGCACGCGCGGTTGCCGGCGTACGAAGTTCTTCTGGCGTCCCCCCACGGCACGGTGCGGCACAGGGAGCTGTTCGCCGCCATCCGCCGAGCCTGCCGGGGCGAGCAAGCGCCCAGGCCGATCCCCGTTTCCCCCACCACCGCCCGGCTGGGCCTCCTCCTCCGCTGGGGCTTGGGCCTTTTCACCGGATGCGAACCGTACGAACAGCCTTGGATGCTCCGCTACATAGATCGACCCTGGGTGACCGACACACGGCACACTCGCCGGATGCTCCAGTGGGACTGCACCCCCGGCCTCGGGCTTTTGGATTGCCTGCCCGCCATGGCTGAACGATTCCGCTTGGATCGCCACCGCTGGGAACGACTGAACCGGATGCGCGAGCAGCGGCGATACCAGTTCCACCCGGACGACGACTGATCCGTTCGGGACACGCCGCGGGTTTCCAAGACTCGTAGCTGGACAGGGCCACTTCCCAGCCTGATAGCACGGGTAAATCCATACGAGTCCATCGTTCAACGGCAAGCCGAAGGCGGCCGCGTTTCACAAAGCGACCTCGCCTGCGGCTTGCCGTTGAACGGCCTCTTGCCAACGACGTCATACCACGCACGGTTGGACATTTCCGCGCCGGACCCGGGAAGAACTCGACAAGCGGAAAAAACCAAACCGCCTTCGGTATACAAGGGGTCAGTCCAGCATGGCGCGGAACTGTTCGAACAGGTAGCGGCTATCGTGGGGCCCGGCGGATGCCTCGGGATGGTACTGGACGCTGAAGGCCGGATAGCGGCGGTGTCGGACCCCTTCAATGGTATTGTCGTTCAGGTTGATGTGGGTCACCTCCAGGTCGTCGGGCAGGCTTTCGGCATCGACGGCGAAGCCGTGGTTTTGGGAAGTGATCTCCACGCGCCGCGTCTGGTAGTTCAACACGGGCTGGTTGGCGCCGCGGTGTCCGAACTTGAGTTTGAAGGTCTTGGCGCCGCAGGCCAGGCACAGGAGCTGGTGTCCCAGGCAGATACCGAAGATGGGCCTCTTGCCTAACACACCGCGGATGGCCTCTTGGGCGTACCGGATCGGCTCGGGGTCTCCAGGCCCGTTGGAGAGGAAGACCCCGTCGGGCTCCAGCGCCAGGATCTGCTCCGCTGTGGCCGTGCCCGGCAGGATGGTGACCCGGCATCCCAGGTGAAACAGGTGTCGGGCGATGTTCCATTTCATGCCGTAATCGAGGGCCACGACGTGAGGGGCGTCGGGCCCGGGCCGCGGCGGGGGCTCATCCGGCACCAGCTGCGACCATCGGTTGAGCGGTTCATTCCATTCCACAGGCCGGTCCGGCACAACCTCGCGGACCAGGTCGCGGCCCAGCAGCCCGGGGCTGGCTCTGGCCTTGGCCACCAGACTCTCGTCGTCCGGGTCGACGGTCGACAGCACGCCCTTCATCGCCCCATGGATGCGGATGCGGCGAACCAAGGCCCGGGTGTCGATCCCCTCCATGCCCACGATCCCGTGCTCGCGAAGGTACCCATCCAAATCGCCCTGGGCTCGGAAATTGCTGGCCCGCCGGCTCCGCTGGCGCACCACGAATCCCGCCAGATGCGGTTTGCAGCTCTCCACATCCTCGGCGTTGACCCCGTAGTTGCCCATCTCCGGATAGGTCATGGTGACGATTTGCCCGCGATAGCTGGGATCGGTCAGGATCTCCTGGTAGCCGGTCATCGACGTATTGAAGCAAACTTCCCCGTCCACCTCGCCTTCGGCCCCGAAGGCTTGGCCGGTGAAAACGGTTCCGTCTTCCAGAGCGAGTTTCGCGGGTCGGGACATGATGTTTCAGCTGAGTTTTCCAGCCACGGCAACAACGACTCGGCCGGCCGCGGCGCCTGAGGCCACTTCTCCAACGGGGCGCTAAAGTCCGGGCCGATAAACTCCCGATAGCTTCGTATGCGGCTGCGGGTCCACGAACGGGGTCACGGCCCCAAGCCCCCCGTTCGGGCAGCCACACGCGAGGGCTCTTGCTCCGGCGAACAAGAGCCCTCGAATTCTTTCTTGCAGACCTGCAAAGGTCCAATCAATTATACCCGCCGGCTGGACCGCTTCCCAGTACCCCTTGTGCAGCTTGGCTCTTCGAGCGGAACGTGTCTCGTTTGTCGCTCTCGTGGAACCCGGCTCCAGAGAGCGGGGCTACGATTCGGCGTCCCGCTGGTGCGCGAGCGGCAGTGGGCTCTTACGGCGTATTGACGAGGATTTGGCCCACTGCGCGCGAGTCGGGAATGATGGCCAACAGATAAGTATTCCGGCCGTCGAGTACGTTGATCGTGGCCGAGTGGCTCGGGCCGATGGGGCCCGCCTCACCGGCTGCCTGGAGGCCGATGCGATGGTGGCCGGCCGGCAGTTCAAGTCGCACCACTTGGATCTTGTCGGGCAACAGGCCCCAGCATCGCGTATCGGCCGATTCGGTGGCCTCCCAAACAACCCCGCCCATGTCCAGCAGCACGCTGGCCACCGAATGTCGATCGACGTTGAGGGCCTCTTTGGCCCCGTAAATGAGGGCCTTCTTGACGATGCGGCGAACAACGGCCCGGGCGACGACCTGGTCGTAGATGGCTGCATACTGTTGGACGGCCAGCCGTCCCACATCGGTCACCGTTTCGGTTTGCCCGGCCCCGTGTCCGTCGACCGAGACCAGCACGCGTCGGATCCGGTTCGGCCACAAGACGACCTGGGGGACCTTCACCGGGGCGACGGTGGGCGGCAAGGTGTGTTTGCCGGTGTAGCTGAGGATCCGATCGGCGATCAACAGGGCCGCGCGGGACGGCTCCTCCAAGGCCTCCTGTTTGTAAGGTCCCCGGCCGACCAGGGCGAACACGTACACCACTCCGTTGCCCGGGGCGCTGTGGCGCCCGTAGCGGGCGCGCTGCAGGTCGTCCGGGCCGTAGGGGAACTGGGGCTGCCAGCTGAGTACCTTGGCCCAGGCACGGGCAGCGTCGTCGTAGTGCAGGTGGGAGGCCTCCATCAGCACGCCGTGCAGGTAGGCGCCGAAGGCCACCCGCCGATAGGCCAACTTGGGGTTGTGGCCACTCGGATCGGTGCCGCCCAGGATGATCTGGTTCTGCTTCTCGGTCACCTGGAGGCTGTAGGCCAGCGCGTCGCCCCCGTCGGCCATGAGGTTGGCCAACGCCAGAAAGGCACGGATGAGCACCTTTTCGTAATCTTCGCCGGCGTAGGCCAGGGCCTGGTCGTCGCTCACCACGGCGGCGGCCGCTTCGGCGGCGCTTTTCTGCTCCAGGTACTCGAAGCGGTCGCGCACCTGGCGGAGCGTCTGTTCGGCCTGCTTCGGCTGGCCGGCGGCCAGCTCGACCATGGCCCGCTCCAGCCTGAGCACATCGCTGTCCGGCCCCTCCCGCCGGAGCTGCCGGTCGATGAGCGACCGGGCTCGGTCCAATTGGCCCGCGTAATACGCCTGGCGGATCTGGGCCAGGGAGTCGGCGTGGGTAGCGCAGCCGACCGTCATCGCTCCGGCGAGGGCCGTAAACAAAGCCGCCAGCAGGATCCCCGAGCGAATCCCCGCACATCCGGTGGCAACGCGGTATGGCACGATCCAGTTGGCGCCACACGACACAACGGGCACCCCCGTCACGGACACACCGCCGCTCCCAACAACCGCACTGCTGGCTTCCATATCGGCTGCGGCTCAGCCCCGATAGAACTCCCCGTCTACGACGCCCGGCCCAGATTGCGCAGCTTGGCCAAAGGCGACACGTTGTATCCTTTGCGCAGATGAGCCGACTCTTTGTCGTAATGGCCTGTCTGCACGTTGATCATCTCCAGCGTGAGCATATAGTCGCGCTGGTAGTCGGCGTTGCTGCGTGTCGTTCCCGAGGTAATGGTGGCGTAGAGGAGATACTCGAACGGTTGCCCCAGCTGTTCCATTTGGGCCATGAAGGCTCGCATGTTTTCCGGCACGAACAGTTGATCGGGCCTGAGGCGCGTCTCCCGCAGTCCGGCTTCCACGAACCGCCGGCTGATGGGCTGGTAGACAGGCGACTGGACCAGCAGGGTGTCGATCATCTGGTAGATCTGCTCCTTGAAGTCGCCGATCTCCTCGATGCTCCTGTTCTCCACGCCCACGAAGCAGACGCGCATGGGACGCTGGTCCTGCTGGGCGAACCCAGCCGGCTGGATGGCCTGCGCGTGCCGGGCCAACAGGCTGGTGACGGCCTGCTCGACCAGCGGTTTGAACGTCTCGGCCCCCGCCGCATGGCTGCCCACCATGTCCGATTCGCCTGGGGCCAGCACTTGGGCAGTCTGTCGACCCCGGCACCCCCAGAAGGCCACCGCCGCCACGGCGGTCAGGCCGATCGCCATCTTCCACCCGAATCGCCCGTCCATGGCACACGTCCTTCCTCGCTGTGCGCTTCACCCTGGCAGCCCTGCCAGCCCTGTGGCCGGTGGAACTCTCCGCCAGGCCCCGTCCAGGGAGACCGCCGGGCCAAGACGCATAAGTTAGCGAATCGCCACGGCCGCGTCGACACGGATTCCACGGCTCGTCAACCGAGGCTTCCCCGTCCATTCTTTGTGCAAAATCGGCAAACCGGAATGACCACCGACAACAGAAATCCGGGAATTTGGCCGCCAGGGCGCCAGGCCAGGAACGTGCGCCGGAGGCCCGGTTGTCGGGCCACTTTGGCATCTTCGCGGGCCCGTCAGGGCCGATTGCCATCCAGGTGCTCGAAGACGGCTTTCATCAGCAGGGGCCAGACAGCGGTGGCGTCGCAATAGACTTCAGCGTATCGGCCGCCTTCCTCGATCGGCTGGAACTTGCCCCAACTGACCCCTTCGGAGTACGTGCAGCCGGACAGGCCCCCCCAGTGGACCGGTTCGGGGCAGATCCGCACACCGTAGTGAAAGCGAGGTGGTTCGGTGCGGATCCCCAGACGTTGGTTGATCAGGTCCACGTAGGGCCCCACCTGCTGAGCCCAATTCCGCGGCACGCCGCCGCCAACGGTGAAGATCCCGGCCCGCTCCGCCTGGCTCATCAGCCGGGCATATTGCTGCAGGTCCAGGAACGGGTTGAACGGAGGCACCGCGGTGGACCAATCGGCGGGGAAGCCTCCTTCGGGTGGGGTCCCGTGGGCCTCCAGCCGCTCGCGGATCGCCCAAAGGGCCATGTCCAACCCCAGCTCGCTATCGGTCAGGGCGGGGACGAAAACAGGTACGTCTCGTTCGTAAGCGCTCCGCAAGATCCCCGGCCCTTCGTTACGCTGGCTGAGCTTCTGTCCCAATCGCCGACACAACCGCGCCGAGGACCATACGCCGTCCTCCGGCGGGCCCTCGTCGAGCACCGAGTCGACGAACTCCTGCACGTCGTTCAGGTTGGCCTCCATTTCCAGGGTGTCGTAGATACGGTTGTATCCGCGGCGGAAAAGTTCCTCGTCGGCCAGCCGGGGATCGTGACGGTAGTGGATCAGCCCGACGGACTCGGTCAGCCCGTGGGCCACCAGGGCGCCGGTACCCACCAGTGCCTGAACCAGCCCGCGGTCGATCATGTCACAGATGATCCGCCCCTGCTTGGCCACGGTCATGGCGCCGGAGACAGTGAGCACGACCGTGCACGCGGGATCCCGGAACATCTCCAGCAAGATCTCCAACGCCTCGCCCAACTGGCGTCCGGCAAAGGCCGTCTTCGACATGGCACGCAGCAGGTCGGCGAACGAGTGCACCTGATCCAAAGCAATGCTCTCCAGCGGCACCAGACCGTCCTGGCGTCCGTCGTGAAGCGATTCTCGTTTCATGGCCGCAAGCTTCTCCGTTTCCTGTGCGTCGAAACCCGGGGATGGGGGGGCCACCGCGCGGGAGATTCCTTGCTCGCTCACCGTCGACGCAGGCTGTTGAAAAACTCGTGGAGCAAGCCCCGCTTGCTCCCCTTGTGGAAACGCGCCCGCCGGGTCACCCTGGGCGACGAAAAACGGGCAAACAGGACAAGCGATGGCGCTTGTGCTACCAGGTTCGCCGGCTTCTTCAGCAGCTTGCCACGGGGGCACGGCAAGTGAAGGGAAACGTCACGCCCCTCCTGGGGGGATTGTGGCGCGCCGGGCCCAATCCGTACAGCTACCTCCCGTGAGCCGATACTGTACCGATGCCAGCGGAGGTCTGACAGGGACGTCGCGCAAGCGATGGGCGGCGGCGGCCCGGCGTTCCAACGCTGTGTGCCTGCCGAGTGGGGCAGAGCAGACACGGCAGACACGTTCGTATTGAAGGGGGCGACTCCGAAGCTCTATACTGGAGTTGGGGCTCGGCTGGTATTGCCATCCAGGGGCACGAGATTAACCTTTACGGCCAGGAAGCTGTCTCAAAGGTGGGCAAGGCCGCCGTCGAGCTGGTCCGGCTTCGCCCTCCCATGGCTGGCGCCCTACAGATCTTGAGATAGTTCCTCATCACTTTGAGAACAGGCTACGGGCGGCCTGCTGTTTTGTCACGTGTTTGCCATAGCCATGCTACAAGTCAAATTGCCTGACGGAAGCGTGTTGGAGTTTTCCGGCCGTGTTCGGCCCATCGATGTGGCTCGCCGGATCAGTGCTCGCCTGGCCCAAGCCACCCTGGCTGCCAAGGTCGACGGCCAAGTGGTGGGGGCAGACGCGGTCCTTCCCGAGGATGGCCAGATCAGCCTGCGGTTGTTGACCCGCAAGGATCCGGAAGCCTTGGACGTGATGCGCCATTCGTGTGCCCACGTGATGGCTCGCGCCGTGATGCGCCTGTTTCCCGGCGTTCAACTGGCCTTCGGCCCCACGGTGGAGAACGGCTTTTACTACGATTTCCAGCTGGATCGGCCGATCAGCGAGGAGGATTTTCCGCGGATCGAGGCCGAGATGGCTCGGATCATCACGGAGGACGAGCCCTTCGAGCAGGTTTTCCAACCGCGTGAGCAAGCGATTCAGCTGTGCCGGGACTTGGGCCAATCGCTGAAGGTGGAGCATTTGACCGAGGGGTTGGGCGACGAGCAGACCGTATCGTTCTACCGCCAAGGGGAATTCATCGACTTGTGTCGCGGGCCCCACGTGCCCAGTGCCCGGGCGATCGGCGCTTTCAAGCTGCTATCGGTAGCCGGCGCGTATTGGAAGGGGGATGCCCGGCGCCAGCAGCTGCAGCGGCTCTATGGCACAGCGTGGTTCACGCGCCAGCAGTTGGACCAGTACTTGAAGCAGCTGGAAGAGGCCAAAAAGCGGGATCACCGCGCCCTGGGCAGACGGCTGGAGCTTTTTCTGATCGATCCCATGGTCGGTTCCGGCCTCATTCTTTGGCTTCCCAAGGGGGCTGTGGTCCGCCGCGAGTTGGAGGAGTTCTTGTACGAAGAACTTCAGCGCCGCGGCTACCAGCTGGTCAACACGCCACACATCGGGCGGGTGGAGTTGTACGAGCGGTCGGGCCACTATCCGTACTACGCCGACAGCCAGTTCCCGCCGATCCAGATGGCCGACGGGGACCGCTATCTGCTCAAGCCGATGAACTGCCCCCATCACATCATGATCTACAAGTCCAAGCCGCGAAGCTACCGGGATCTGCCTGTGCGGCTGGCCGAACTGGGCACGGTCTATCGCTTCGAGCAGTCCGGGGAACTGAGCGGGATGACGCGCGTCCGGGGCTTCACCCAGGACGACGCCCACATCTTCTGCACCGAGGATCAGGTGGCCGAGGAGTTTCGGGCCTGCATGGAGATGACTCAGTTCTTGTTCCGCACAGTCGGCATGGAGGACTATCGGGTGCGCCTCAGTTTCCGCGATGCGGCAAGCGACAAGTATGTGGGCAGCCCGGAAGCGTGGGAGCGAGCCGAGGCGGCGTTGGAATCGGTGTGCGACGCCATGGACCTGCCCGGAGTGGAAAAGAAGAGAGGCGAAGCGGCCTTTTACGGCCCCAAAGCCGACTTCATCGTCCGGGACTGCATTGGGCGCGAGTGGCAGCTGGGCACCGTGCAGCTGGATTACAACCTGCCCAGCCCCCGGCGGTTTGGACTGGAGTACATCGGCCCGGACAACCGGCCTCACCAGCCGGTGATGATCCACCGTGCGCCGCTCGGATCCCTGGAGCGGTTCATGGGCCTCATGATCGAGCATTTCGCCGGCGCCTTCCCGCTGTGGCTGGCCCCGGAACAGGTGCGGGTGCTGGTGGTGAGCCAGAAGTTCGAGGGCTACGGACGGCAGGTCGAAGCGCGCCTCCGTGAAGCTGGCTTGCGCGTCGCCGGCGACTACCGGCCGGAGAAGATCGGCGCCAAAATCCGGGACGCCCAGCTAGAGTTGATCCCCTACATGCTCGTCGTCGGCCAGCGGGAAAGGGAGGCCGGGACCGTGGCCGTGCGGCATCGCCGCCAGGGCGACCTGGGCCCGATGACCGTGGACGAGGCGCTGGCCAAACTCCAGGAGGAAATCCGTTCGAAGGCCCCCGGGTGAGCCTGACTTCTTTGAAGTCCGGCGACTTGTCGCCGCTTTTTCCTCTCGCCGTCAAGGTCCGCTTCCGAGCGCACTTCCGCGAGGCTCTGCTTCCCGCCCCAGGGGACCTGTGTGGGCGTCGCCCGCAGACAGCCCTGCGCCGGTGCGGCGCTCGAGGCAGGCTCGGCCACGTGGTCAGCCGAGACAGGGTGGGACAAGGTCGCCGCCCGTGGCGGAGGGCCGGAGCAAGCGGGGTCGACCTGGCGCCTGCGCCGTTTTGCCCCCGAGATCGGTTCTTTGCGGCGACTGCCGGCCCACCGCTGAGACCGTTTGCTTGTCCCACCCTGCGAGTCCAGCCGGACTCACCGGTCGAGCCCACGATTGAGGGGCAAGAATGCCCATCCTACGTTTCCTGCTCGAGCTGCTTCTCGAGGTACTCGATGGCCTTGGTCAGCTGGGGGTCGGCGGACAGGTCCTGCGGGTCTGAGCCCGATTGGCTTTCCGTCTTGTTCAGATCGCGGTCCATCCGCCATTGGCTCCATCGGCTCAGCGCTTCGCCTTCGACGGTCACCTCCAAGCCCGGGTCAGGGGAAACGCCCCAGTGGCCGTTTTCTTCGGCCTCTTGGGTGCGATGGATGTTTTTGCCGTTGGGGCGCCAGTAGCTGGCGGTGGTCAGTTTCAGCACGCCGTCGGGGCGTTCCAGGCGGATGATCTCCTGGACCGTTCCCTTGCCGAAACTCCTTTGGCCCACGACGGCAGCCCGCCGGTGGTCCTGGAGGCAGGCGGCCACGATCTCGCTGGCGCTGGCGCTGAGCTGGTTGATGAGCACCACCATGGGAAACTGGGGCAGAGTACCAGACTGGCTGGCATGGAAGATGCTGCGCACGCGGCCGTCGCGGTCACGCGTGGAGACGATTTGTCCGGAGGCGACGAACAGATCGCAGATTTCGATGGCCGCTTCCAACAGCCCGCCGGGGTTGTTCCTGAGATCCAGGATCAGGGCTTTCATTCCTTCCTGATCCAGCAACCGGCGGATGACCTGCTGCAGTTCGTGAGCCGTTTCTTCACTGAACGAAGAGATCCGTACGTAGGCGAGCCCCGGATGGTCTTCGAGCATGTAGTTCCAGACTCCGTTTTCGTTGCGCCTGTCACCCCACACCGTGCCGACTTTAATCACGTCGCGCACGATGCGGATGTCCACGGGCTCCTCTTCGTGGGGATGGAGCACGGTCAGGGTGACCGGATCACCGGGCGCGCCCCGCATGCGGTCGCGGGCGTCTTCCAGGGACATGCCTTTGGTACTTTCGCCGTCGATCTTGAGGATCTTGTCGCCCGATCGCACCCCGGCGCGCTGGGCCGGCGTGTCCGGCAGCGGGCTGGCCACGGTCAATTCCCCGGTCTCGGGGTCGAGCAGGATCTCCAGGCCCACGCCACCGAATTCTTGGGTCAGGGTTTCTTCGAAGTCGCTCAGCAGTTTCGGGGGGATGTAGACGGAATAGGGGTCCAGACGGCCCATCATGCCTTCCAACGCGCCGGCAAAGAGTTCCTGTTCGCCCACAGGCTCCAGCGCCCGCTCCTGGATCTGCCGCATGGCGAACACCAGCACCTGGCCGTGGCGTGAAGCGCGGGTAGCGCAAACAAGACAGAACAATGTCAGGGCGATCATCAGACGCAGATTGCGGCGCGGCATGGCGACGCTCCCTGGGATCGAAGCAAGTGCGCGGACTAACAAAGACCTGAACAGGCGGAACCCGCTCCCAGATTCGCACCGGCCGGACGAGCCTCGGGCTCTGGGACGCCGGGACGATAGCTGCGGCCGGCACCGCGGCTACGGCAGCTTTTATCTTAGCGGGTCCCGGCGCAGAAGGACAAGCGCGGAGCTTGACAACCGCCCTGGCCCGGGGAACAATCGCACCACTGCCGGTCCGTGGGCAATCCCGGCGTACCAAGTGAGGAGCCTTCGATGACGCTCGGTCCGATCTTCTGGCTTTTGATTGCGGGCATCCCGCCGTCGCCTGCGCCCCAGATCAACCCGGAACCGCCTCCCATTCTCACCCAGAACCTCAAGCAGTGGACTTTCGACGCCGGCACGGAAGGATGGGTGGCTGAACATAACTGCCGGCTGGCGGCCGGCGGCGGACTGCTGAAGGTCCGAGCAACCGGCGAAGATCCCCACATGCACGTCCGGCTGGAAGTCCCCGGCGGACGGTTGGCCGTCCAGTTCCGGGCGCGCAGCACCACCGGCCCAAATGGTTCGGTCTACTGGATGACTCGCCAATCGCCCCGGCGAGGGGAGGACAAGGCGAAACACTTTGCCCTGGACGGCGACGGCCAATGGCACGAGTACACCGTGCCGCTGGACGTGCGGGGCACGCTCGTCGACCTGCGCCTGGATCCCGGCACGGGGCCGGGCCAGTTCGAATGCGACTGGATCCGGGTGGTGCGCTACGAACCGCATCCGTTGGCGATCGAGCGGATCGAAGTGTTGCCGGCGGCCGTCCGTTTCACTGTGCGCAATCAGGGCAACAGGCCTTTGTCGTTCTCCGCTGCCGGGCGCACGTGGGACGCGCCGGCCGGGGAAACGGTCCTCGTCGAGCAGCCTCTGCCGCGACGCGAGCCGCTGGAAGTGGTCCGGTTGGAGTTGGCCTCTGAATCCCTGCCGGTCGTCAAGCGGACGGTGATGGTCCATCAGGAGCAAGTGGACACGCCCAGTCTGGTTCGCTCGGCCGGACCGTTTCAGCTGCGTGTGGCCCGTAACGGCACGCTGGTTCGTCTCATGCGTGGCGACCAGCTGGTGGCCATCTTCGCGCCGTTGGTGCACCGCGCTGGCCGCATCCCCAAGCTCCAACTGGTGGAAGAAGAACCGGCGATCCGTTTCCAGGGAGATGGTGTCACCCTACGGCTCGAGGTTTCAGAGAACCTGGTCCACGTCCGGATCGACAGCCCCCAAGTGTGCGAAGGACCGGTGGTTCGCGTCTTCGGTGGCATCCAACAAGGGCTGCTGGCCGGCCTGGAGTACCTGGGTCGGGGCGAGCGTTCTTCCAGCACGCTCGACGTGGAGACGGAGGACCATCTGCGCTTCGCCCCCGACCCGCTGAAGGTGACCATGCCCCTGGCGGCGGTGGTCACGGACCGCGCTTCAGTGGCTTTGACGTGGGACGACATGGAGCTGCAACCGGTCTTTGCCGTGCCGAATTTTTTTGATGCCGCCGAGGATCACCGCATGGCCCTTCGGGGCAGGCGGATCGAGGCCACGGTGCGACTGGCCGGGGACTCGCTGGAAGAAGCAGTCGCCTGGGCGGTGCAGCGAAAAGGGCTCCCCCCCGTGCCGCCGGCGCCCCGAACGGCCGAGGAGCAACGCAAACTCTGCCTGGCCGCCCTGCAAGGTCCGCTGAAAACGGACGAGGGTTGGGGCCATTGCGTCGAAGATCGCTGGCCCCGCCGTTGGTATGCCGATATGGCGTCGACCCTATGGCGACTGACCGGACGCGTGCCGGATCTGCCTGAATTGGTCCCCCACGGCGCGCACATCCGCAATGACACGATCTACTTCGTGACGGGCCAGGCCGACCGGTGGTTGAAAACCCAGCGAGCCCAGGTGCGACAGCGCATCGTTCAGCAGCACCCCGACGGGTCCTATCGCTACGCCGGCCGCTACCGGCGGGGGCATTTCGAGGACACGGCCAGTGGCGTGTGCGCTCGCCCGGCAGCCATGCTCCTGGAATTCGCTTGGATCACCGGCGATGCCGAAGCCTTGGCGGCGGGCCTGCGCACCCTGGAGTACATGAAGCGGTTCCGCACACCTCGCGGGGCCCAGGTCTGGGAGGTGCCGCTCCATACGCCCGACCTGCTGGCTTCCGCCTATTTGGTGTGGGCTTACGTTCGCGGTTACCAGTTGACCGAGAAGGCCGAATACCTCCATCACGCCCGTCGCTGGGCCCTCAGCGGTGTGCCCTTTGTCTATCTGTGGGGGCGTTATCCCGTGATGCTCTACGGCACGCCTCCCGTCTACGGCGCCACCAACTGGCGCGCACCCTCCTGGTTCGGCCTCCCTGTGCAGTGGGTTGGGATCGTCTACGCCTATGCCCTGACCATGCTGGCCCCCTACGACCAAACGCTCGACTGGAACCAGCTGGCCCGAGGCATCCTGGTGGCCGGCCAGCAGATGCAATACCCCGATGGGCCGTACGCCGGGCTGCTGCCCGACTCGTTCACCCTGGCCGGACAACGGCGTCTGCCCCCGCGGATCAACCCCTGTGCTCTGGTCAGCCTCGCCATGGCCGTCGATGGCCAAGTGAGCTTCCTGGACGTGGCCACCGACGGCAGACATCGCGTGGCCGCGCCCTTCCCGCTCCAACTGGAAAACGGCCGGGCTATCGTCGACGCCCGGGCGGGACTGCGCTACCAGCTGCTTGTGGACGGGGAAAGGATCATCGACGTCCTCTCCCAAGGCCGCGACGTGATCGAACTGGCCGGCCAGTGACTCACCGTGCGCGGTTTCGCGACACCACTGACGAGAAATCCGAAGCTTGAAGCAAATCGGAATGTCCCAAATCCGAATGACAGAAACACCGGCTGCCATCCGGCCGTTGCGGCACAGCATTCAGGGGCGCACGGGCACGTTTGGGACCGAATGGCACAGTTGACCAAGTTGAGTTGGTTGGCTGACTCGGATTGCGCGCTGGAGACGCCTCTTCGATTTCTTTCGTCCCTCACCCATCAGCGGGTACCGGTGGCGGCGTCGTTTCAGTACCCGCGGTTCGATCCGGCCCCCCGCGCAAAGGCACCTCCAGCGATGCAA
>DQVB01000181.1 GCA_015661985.1 Planctomycetota bacterium
GTACCGGAGATCCGGCAGGAGCGGGTGGCGCGGATCCGGGCGGAAATCGCCGCCGGCACGTACGAAACCGAGGAAAAGCTAGAGATCGCCATCGGCCGGCTGCTGGACGAGATCGGATAGCCCGATCCCCCACGCCACTCGTCGCCTGCGAACAGCGGGGGGTCCCTTCGACGCGTCCCTGTCCCTGGGAACCTGATGGGACGGATACGCCTCTAGGCAGCGCACCTGGGCCGGCTTTGCCGCCAACTGGCTGCCCCACGCACCAAGAGCGCGTTTCAAAGCCTCGGTGTTGGCGAATTTCGGAGACCTTCGGTCAGCCTCTGTGCGGGGTCTGGAGACCCGCGGACAGTAGCGGTAACCTCCGGCCCGGCAAGGAGCCAGGCCATCGGACCAGGTCTGAGGTGCCCGCATTGGTGCCAGCGAGTCCTGTCGAGACAACTGGCGCGCGTTCCTGCAGTGCTCGATAACTTCGAACTGGACTTTTGCAAACTTCACCTTGGCCTTGCGAACATAGGGAATCTGCGATGTAATGGAGAGTGATTGAGGTGGCCGTGGCAATCAGGGAGGGTGCAGCGATGCCAGGGATCACCTCGTTTCCACGTGTGGTTCGGGATGCGGTCGAGCAGTTCGGCGACCTGTTCATTTGCGAGCCGGAGGGCGGCTACGAAGCGCGGGCCTTGGGGCACGGCATCTTCACCGAGGCCGACACCTTGGAAGAACTCAAACAACAGCTACGCGACGCGGTCCGACGCCACTTTGACGAAGACGAACGCCCCGCTCTGGTCCGGCTGCACCTGGTTCGCGAAGGGGTCATCGCCGTATGACGATACCCCGCGGCCTGTCCGGTGAAAAGCCGGCGCGCCGCCTCGGTCGCTATGGGCATAAAGTGGTACGCCGGAGAGGCAGCCATATACCCCCAGCGTTGCAAAAACGTAGCGCACGATGGGCATTCTTGCCCGTCTTTTGCCGAGGGAATCGCAGATCGGGTGCCGTCCGGCAAAGGTCACATTTTGTGAGGTCTGGCACTGGCCCTCTCTTTCGCGTCGGGGCACGTCTACGACGGACAGGAATGTCCGTCCTGCAATCCCGGTTTGCAACGTTGGGGATACGTCTGGTCTCGTGCGAGAAAGGTCCGGGCCACCGGCTTACCATTCCGAAGCACAAGGCGCTGCGCTTCGGCACGTTGAACAACATTCTGAAGGAAGTCGCGGCCTGTTTGGAGCTCGATTACTCACAACTGATCGAATCCCTGTTCGGAGGGAGCTGGTCGGCGGCGCTTTGCGAACGTACGCGACGCCGTGGCATCGGGAAGCTGCTCTGCGCGGACGAGATGGCGGGCGGCCCGGAGCTGAATCCCGGCGAGCATGCTGGCTCGGGCGGAGGCCCCGGTCCGTCGGAGGCCTTTTCGATGAGAAAACAGAAGCCGTTTGACTGCGTAGAGATGAAACAACAAATTCAAGCCGAATTGCCGGACGAGAAGCAGCGGCTCGGGGAACAGGGAATGATGGGCCGGCATCGCCAGTGGCTGGAGACGTCCGAAGCTGATCCGGGAGCTGGAGCAGGCCGAGGCCGGGCGTCGGCAGGCCCGGCTTGCGCCCGAAGCGTTCGCCGTGCTATGGTTCCTGAAGCGCCGGGGTGTGCCCCAGGCGGATGCCGCGGCGGGCCGCACCCGCTGGGCCCGCAGTTCAGCGGTCGAGCAGGGGATCTGGAGACTCGCACACAACCCCGACGGCTTCGTACTTCGGATTCTCGCCCGCGCCGCCTGCTGGACGACCCGCGTACGGTCAACTAGTCCGGTTCGGTGCCGCCGAAGTATTTGTCTCGGATCCATTTCGGCTGCCACCGGTCCGGTTTCCGCTCGCGGCCGGTCAAGTCCAGGGTTTTCGGTTGGGGATTCTCCGTGGACAGGGGCTGCTGGTCGTCCAGCTCACGCTGCCGGCGCAGCAGCAAGCCTGTCATGGCCTCGACTTGTTCGGCGTACTGCGGATCCTCGGCCAAGTTGTGCATTTCGTAGGGATCGCGGTCCAGGTTGAAAAGCTGCGTGTGATTGATGTGGGGATAGCGGATCAGTTTCCACGGTCCGCGGCGCACGGCGCGCATCACGTTGGCGAAGGCGAGGAACACGGAGTCGCGCACGGCGTCCGTTCGGCCTTCCCAGATGGGCCGGAGGTTCTTCCCCTCCACTTCGGGCGGAGGTTCGATGCCGGTCAATGCGCAGACGGTGGGAAAGACGTCGAGCAGATAGCTGAGCGCGGAAGACTGGCCATGCGGTATGCCCGGCCCGGCGAAAACCAGAGGGCAGCGCATCGAATGTTCGTAGACGCTCTGTTTCCCCAACAGACCATGGCTTCCCAGGGCCAGGCCGTGATCGGCCGCGTAGATGATCACCGTGTCGCGAGCCATGCCTGTTTCGTGCAGCGTCTCAAGGATCCGTCCGATTTGCGCGTCCATGTGCGTCACCAGCCCGTAGTACTCGCACAACTGGTCGCTGATCACCTCAGGGGTACGCGGCCATGGTGCCAGGTTTTCGTCGCGCCCGCCCATGTGGCCGTTGTTGAAGGGATGCTGAGGCAGGAAGTTCTCCGGCAGCGGCGGCCGGTGGTCGTAATACCAGACGCGGTACCGCCGCGGCGGATCGCGCGGGTCGTGCGGGGCGGTGAAGGCCACGTAGGCGTAGAAGGGCCGCTGAGGGTCGTGGCGGTTCAGGAAATCGATCGTTGCGTCCGCAAACAACTCGCTGGAATGCTTGTCGCCCGTGCGCCGGTTGATCAGCTTGCCGTCCGGCCCCAGGTCCACCAGGGGAACGTGGAAATGGTCGCTCATGCCACCGAAGAAGATCGCCTTGCCCTGGGAAAAGCCCCGCAGGAAGGACTTTTCGCGATTGTGCCACTTGCCGGTGCCGAAGGTCACATAGCCGGCCTGACGGAGCAACTCAGGCAGCAGGCGGGCGCCTTTCAGGTCAGGGCGTACGTGGAACAAAGTCCGACCGCTGTTGAGCATGGCCCGGCTGGGGATGCATACGGCCCCGTGCCATGAACCCATGCAATAGTTGTCCCGGAAGCTGTAACCCGATCGAACCAGGCGGTCGATATGGGGCGTACGGATCGCCGGGTTGCCCCAGGCGCCGATGGCGTCGGCCCGCTGGTCGTCGGCAAACAGAACAAGGATGTTGGGGCGCCGGCCCCGGTCCGCCGCCGACGAGCCGGTCGGCCCACTGAAGACCGCTGCGGAAACAAATGCCATCCACAACCAAAACAAACGTGCTCGCATCATCGCTCTCCCCAGGAACTTCTCCGCCGGACGGTCCTTTTTCCATGCTCTCACAAGCGCCGATTGCAGCGAGGCGCGTCGTTTGACGGACGCTCGTGCGGCCGACGCCAAGGTCTCGATCGCTCCTTGCAGCTCCGGGCGCCGGGGAAGCTACCCGCCGCGTACTTGCATGCGGATCGCATAGAGACCCCTTCGTGCAGTGATGAACAGTGTACGCCGGTCGCGGCCGCCGAAGCAAACGTTCGAAGGAGCCTCGGGGACGGCGATCTCACCCAATTTGCGTCCGTCGGGAGCGTAGATGTGGACCACCTTGCGAGTCAAATAGAGGTTGCCCTGCTCATCCAGCGTCATGCCGTCCGAGCCGACTGGGGCAATCAGCTTGCGATCCGTCAGCGACCCGTCAGGCTGTATCCGATACACATAGGTCTTGCCTCCACCGGCGTCGGCCACGTAGAGCAACTTGCCGTCCGGGGTTCCTACCACGCCGTTCGGCTTGACCAAATCATCGATCACACGCACAATGGCCCCGCCCCGCGGAGGCAGGTAATAAACGTGGAACCCATCTTGCTCGATCCCCTCTTGTCTTCCGTAACGGGGATCTGTGAAGTAGACACCGCCGTTGGGATGTACCCAGAGATCGTTTGGGCTGTTGAGCTTCTTGCCCTCATAACGGTCGGCCAACACGACCCGTTGGCCGTCGGGGGCGATGCGAGTCACTCGCCGGTTGCCGCCCTCGCAGGCCAGCAGATTGCCTTGGGCGTCGAAATACAGGCCGTTGGCCCCTCCCGTGTTTTCACGAAACGTGGTCAGCTTGCCCTCCACGGACCATCGGTAGATGCGGTTGTTGGGGATGTCCGTGAAAAAGATGTTCCCCTCGGCATCGCAGGCCGGCCCCTCGGTGAAGGCGAAGCCGGTGGCCAGGCGCGTCACCGTCGCCCCCGGGGCGACCAACTGCCCAACCCCCGCGCCGGCGGCCGGCGCGGCAACCATGGCCCCTAAGACAAAAAGAGATCCGATGCTGCTTGTCCAGGGCATAGCCAGCTCCTTTGCAAAGGTCTGCAGGTTCGAGCCCCCCGCGCGGAATCGCTGGATGGGCCGCCTCAAAACGCCCTACTGTCATACAACGGCAGGTAGCGGTAGTAAACCTCCAGGGTCATGATGGCCAGCGCGGTACTGCACAGCCGGCCGCCGGGGGCCGTCTTCTTGTCCGGAAAGTACCAGCTTCCCGCTTCGTGCCCTCGGCCAGCCTGCGTGGCCACAAGATACGCCCGAAGCTGCCGATTCCACCGCTTCCAGTCCGAGCCACGCCAGTGGAACATGACCTGGGTGGCGTAGTAATTGTAGTAGATATTCGTCTCGGACGGCCCCCATCGAGCCAAATGGGCCACGCCGCGCTGGAGGCCCGGATGCTGGTGGCCCCAGCCGGCGAACATCCGGCACAACAGGCCAATGGCGGTGGTCGTCCGGCCCGGGCGGGGCGACATGTAGCCGTATTGGGCACCGTCGTCCGACTGCACCTGCGTCAGAAACTGCTGGGCCCGGTAAAAGGCGGACAAGGGCACGTAGAGCCCGGCCATCTGCCCGCTCTTGAGGGCCATGATCTGCCAGCCTGTGACCGTGGTGTCGCCGGGCTGGTGCGGCCTGTATCGCCATCCGCCCCCCTCCTGGTCTTGGGCGTAGACCACGAAATCAATCGCTCCCTGGGCCACCGCCCGCAAGGATGGGTCGCCGGTCATTGCGTATGCTTCGCACAGAGCAACGGCGGCCAACCCCTGGCCGTACATCGTCCCATCCTGCAAATCGATTCCCTGCGGCGTGATCACCCCGCGAGACTGAAGGCTGTAAAGGCCGCGCCGCACCACGTCGCGATGTTCGCCGCTTTGATGCGTGTAGCCGGCTCCCAGGAAGGCCAACAGGGCCATCGCCGTGGCTGCCGTTCTGCTGGTTGCGGTGCCTGGGTTGCGGCAAAGACCCTGGCACAGGCCCTGCTGGTGGTCGAAATCCCAGCTGCCGTCGCGAAGCTGGTGGGCCACGAGCCAGCGGAGACCACGCTCGACCGCCTCTTCACTCTCACCGCTGGGCCCCCCGTCTCCGCCGGAAGCCGCCATGGCAGCCCGCGCCTGGAGGCTCCGGTCACCCAACCCCCAACCGGAACCGATCCGCTGGAACCCTTCGCTCGGCAAGAAAGCATTGAGCCCGGCGACATCACGCCGCGCACCCAGCTCGGCAGAGAGCTCCGCGGGCGGGGCCAAACGAGGAAGTTCGGCGGGTGCCACTTCGGGCTCCACCGCCTCGGCCTCCGTTAAAGGCTCCAGCGCCAGCTCCTGGGCCGCCCACGGGTCGACCGGCTCCCTGGCCGCCACCCACGCCGTCAACCCGGTGCCAGCTGCGCCGGAACGAAGATTCAACCCCACCAGGGCAAGCACCACCAAAATGACGGTGTGGACGAAAAAGCTGGCCAGCCAACTCAAGAGACCCTCCGGCCGCGAATGGACGTTCGGCAAGTGGCTGCAAGGGTCGGCCTCCAACCGAACCCGAGCAGCCCGACGTTCCATCCCCGGTGCGTCTGGAAACAACCGCTCCGTCCGTTCCGGCCCCGGCGGACCAGAGCCCCCACCAGTCCGGACAAGTCGAGGCGGCGGAGAAGGGGGGTCGGGATGATCGGCCAAAGGCGACACGGGTCCAGGAGGCAGGCTTGGCTTGTGAAACTGCGCAATTGCCGCAACTTGGGATACTTACGGTAATTATAGCCCAGCGTCGAGCCTGGCGAAACCGAACGGGGCACCCTGCTGCCTTTCCGCACCCCCTGCCTGTCGTCAATGGGGCCGCTCGTAACCGGCGTGCTTTGGACCATTGGCCTCGGGGCCGGCGCAACGGGCCATACACACCGAAGCTGGTGCCGATGGCGGCTTCACTGTTCGGCTCTTTGCACGGGGGGTATCAGCTTTTCGGTCCGCATCGGCACCAGATGGCTGTGATCTCCTCCACAGAAGCGACTTTGCCATAGTGCTCGGCCAGCGATTGCAGCGCGCCGGCGTGGGCTGTTTGGCTGTCAGCGGCCAGGGCGTCGCGGGCGAAGACGGGGGTGTAGCCCAGCGCGAAGCCGTGGGCCGCCGTGTCGCGGACGCAGACGTCCGAATCGATCCCCGCAAACACCAGCGTCCGGATGTTGAGTTTCTTGAGTACGGAATCGAGCGGTGTGTCTACGAAGCCGTCGTACGTGTATTTGGTGATGACGATCTCGTCGTCACGCGGTTTCAGTTCGCCGATGAATTCCGCGCCCCACGTGCCTTCGACCACGCAAGCCGGCGGACCCCAAAAGTGGTGCCAGCTCGGCGGATTGCGAGCCAAGTCGTTGATCACACGAAGGTGGATGACAACCACGTCGGCGGCTCGGGCGGCATCCAGCAGGCGGCGGCAGTACGGCACGATCGGCTTGATCCAGCGGTTCGTTTTGCCCCACTCCTTGACGAACACGCCTTCGTCGTGGACGAAGTCGTTTTGCATGTCGACCATCACCAGCGCGGTATGGCTCGGCGTGATCTGGTCGGCCAATTCGGTCACGCGCTCCGGGATTCGATCGGGCCACGGCATGGGTGAAACTCCTTGAGGTTCGGCTTCTTCGGACGATGATGACGGGACGAACCGCCATGCATCGAGCGGCAATCGGCCCTCAGGGCCGCCGGCGATAATCGTCAGTTCCAGCGTGCGGTTGCTCGGCAGATCCACTCCACGGCTGGTACCACACAAACGGCCGATCGGCTGGCGCACTTCGAGTGGCACAAAAAGCAGCGTACCATCGAAAGTGGCGGGCAGATCCGGCGATCGGTTCCATGGCACGACCCGCAAGCTCTTTCGGAACGGCACTGGGGGCGTGAAGTACGTGACCACCGCCGGCTCACGCCAACCGCCTCCGTAGTGGACTGGATGGACAATACCCGCCACCCAATCGCCCGCGCCGGGGAACCGCGCATGCGGCCGGGGATGGCGGACGTCCAAAAAGTCCACCAGCGGCATGCGCACCGACGTGGCGCCGTCGATCGCGATTTCGATCACCTGATGCCACAGCCGTTCCAATGCACCGGGCAGGAATCGCACACGCCAGCCGACCAGCTCCTGCGGACCGGCCACATCCACCAGCACTCGACGCGCGCCGGGCGGGCAATGCGCAGCGGCTTCCACCGACCGAGCCCCCCACAATGCTGCACATAGTGCCTTCAGCTGTGAAGAGGTTCGCATGGGGCGTACGAAACGTAGGCCGGCATCCCCGAGATCGACAGCGAGTTCCGGGGGCAGACTCGCGCACGGAGTTGCCGCCACCACGGGCTGCGTCAGGCTGTATGACGTTGCCGATGCATCGCGGGGCCTGGCCTGGGTGAAGCCCGAAAGGCTCGGATGTCGAGGCGGACGCGTGAAGCATGCCCAACATATCGCAAACGAAGACTGTCGGCACGGCTGCTTACGGCTGACATTCCACCGCGCCGGATGCGAGTTGTCAAGCAAGCGGCCGCCGCGCTGGGAATGTTTGATACGCCAACACTTCTACGGCTTATCCCGAAGTGAGAGGGTTGCCAAGGAGACGGGCGACTCCTGACCACGACCTTAAAGGTATACCGGCAACAATTTGAAATTCCCTAACGGGGCGCATCGGCCGCAACGACGTAGCGGCAACGACGTAGCCGCGTCTCTCCGAGACGCGGTGTCCGTCTCGGAGAGACGGACCTACATGGCAGCTGCCACACCCGGAAAAACCAAACTGCTCGCGGTA
>DQVB01000574.1 GCA_015661985.1 Planctomycetota bacterium
AACAGGACACCATGGGCTGGGGAGGCAACGCGAGGCCCTTCGCGAGGGCCATGTATCATGACGGCGTGGCGTGCTGGCAGTTCGAATACGATTTCCATCCGACGGCTCGTCGGTTCCTGTCAGGCGATCGCGCCGGTCCCTGGACCACCGCTTTCCGTGAGGGACGCAGGTGGGGACCGCCCTATGCGGGGCGATGCCTGTTCCCGCTGCGCAGCCTGGTGCCTGAGGAAACAGACGGACTGTTGGGAGCCCAGAAGAACCTCGGCTATAGCAGCATTGTCAGCTCGGCCGTACGCCTGCACGATCAGAGCATGGCCGTCGGACAGGCAGCGGGAGCCGTGGCGGCCGTCTGTCTGCGTCACGGCATCCAGCCGCGCGCTGTTCCGTTCGACCGGGGGCTGCTCAGCGAGGTCTGGCGGTCGTTATGCACACGGCGGGGCGGAGCGGTCCCGCAGATCCTGTGGCCGTTCCGCGATGTGGAACCGGATCATCCGGCCTTCGAAGCGATCAACCTGCTGGCTGTGCGAGGCGCGCTGCCTCTGCGCCCGCACGAGGTTGAGTTCCAGCCCGAACAGCCTGCGACAGAAGCGTGGAAAGCCGCATTGATCGAACAAACGCTGGCGACGAAAGAGTGCTCCGATCCTCCACCCGCTCCGGCGGGTGAGCTGACAAGGGCGGAGTTCGCCCGGCGATGGTGGGCATTGGTCCATGAGCTGCCCGATCGCCCCTGCCGCCGTTTGTCTCCCACCGATGCCGACGGCGACGGGATTCCCGACCGCGATGATCCCCTTCCGTTTCATCGGGGCCGAAGCAGTTGGCCCAAGTTCACCTTGCCCGCGGATCAGGACGGGCACCCCGATCCGCTGCCGGCGGCCGCTCGTGGCGTCCAGGCGTTCAACTTCACCGGCCCCGGTTCACCGTCCGTCGCCGGCTTCACGAACGATTGCGGCCTGCCGTTTGACGCATCGCGCGGATTCGGCTGGTCGCGCGACATCAGCGCGAACCATCGTCGCCGCAACCGGCTCGACGGCCCGTGGCGAGACACCTTCCTGTTCACCCGGCGGCATGATCGGTGGGAACGCGCGCTGCCGAACGGCCGCTATCGCGTCACCGTGTGCATCGGTGATGCTGCCTTTGCCCAGACCGGGCAGAACGTGACGGTCGAAGGCAGGGCGCTGTTCCGCGACCACGATACCGAAGCCGGCTGGTTCGCCGAGAAATCGATCCAGGTCGACGTGCGCGACGGCCGGGTGACCATCGAAATCGGCCTCCCAGGCCGGAGCACGAACACCTGCCTGAATTGGGCCCGTATCGCCCCATCCGCCCAGTGACGTGTTGACTTCGGGCGGGGTGGGCATAGAATAACAGGCCACGAGCCCGGGTTGGGGGCCCGGCCGGGAGGGCGGCGAGAGCCGTCCTTCGAAGCACACACACAGAGCCCTTGTTGGGTGACGCGATCAGAATAGAGGAGCACTTGAGCGATGTCGGAAAAAACGGACCGTCGGTGTTTTTTGGCCCGGGGAATTGCCGGGGCCGCGGGCGTGGGAGCCGCGACTTGGAGCATCGAAGAGAACATCCTGCAGGGCGCCATGAAGACCGGCACGGCCAAGCCCGATTCGGCCCGGAAACGGTCGGTCTCGATCGACCCGAGCAGTCTGCCGACGGGAAGAATCGGCAAGGTGACTCTCAGCCGCCTCATCCTCGGAGGCAACCTGATCGGCGGGTGGGCTCATAGCCGCGACCTGATGTACGCCTCCAAGCTGTTCCGGGAGTACAACACCGAGTCGAAGATCTTCGAGACGCTGGAGCTGGCTCAGGCGTGTGGCATCAACACCATCCAGATCGATCCTCGATGTTGGGAGCCGATCGAAAAGTACAACGAGAGCCGAACCAACAGAATCCAGACGATGGTCTGCGTCCCCTTGATCGAGGACAAGACCAAGATGCGGGACGAGATTCGAAAACAGGTCGACAGGGGAGCAACCTTGGTTTACTCCCATGGCGGCGTCACCGACTCGTTTATGATGCGAGGCGGCTCGATCGATGTAATTGCCCAGATGGTCGATCTGATCAAGGCCGAAGGTGTGCCCGCTGGCGTGGGAGGCCATTCGCTGAACATGCCCATCGCCTGCGAAAAGCACAAGGTGGACCCGGACTTCTACATGAAGACCTTCCACTCGGATCGGTATTGGTCCGCGACGCCGGAAGATCACCGCAAAGAGTATGACTGGATGCGGCGCAACCCGAACGACCACAATGCCAACAACGACAGCATGTGGTGCAATAATCCGGAGGAGACGGCTGCCTTCATGGAAACGGTCAAGAGGCCGTGGGTGGCTTTCAAGGTCATGGCCGCCGGTGCCATCATGCCGCAAATTGCCTTCTCGTACGCCTATCGCCACGGGGCGGACTTCGTCGTCGCCGGGATGTTCGACTTCCAGGTCGAGCCGGATGTGAAGACCGCCATCAGTTGCTTGCAAAAACTGGACAGACGGAAGCGCCCTTGGTACGGGTAGTGGCTCACGTCACATCACCCCGTTACGCCGGATTCCGCGCGGGAACAACGGCTCGCCCGAACCCACGCGCCGGCCGGGCTTGGGGCGATAGCGTGGCCTGGCGAGCTCGACCGGCCCCGCCTTTTCTCAGACCCGGGAATCAGACCCGGGAAGATGTCCGGGGGTTGAGCTCCCGCGGAGCAGCCCCTACCCTTTAGTCGGTGGCTTTGCGGTTTTTCCTGAAACCCTGAGGGGGGAGCGACGATGATGGGTCGGCGTGCGGTGGATTTGCGGTTCGGGCGGGTCACCTCGGTTTGGGTGAGTTGTTCCTGTTTCCTGTTGACGGCGATCTGCTCTACGGGAACGCCGGCGTGGGCCGCCCAGGTGCGGGGGCAGTTTACGCCGCTGGCGGAAGTGCGGCCGAAGATCCTCCTCAGCAGTCCGGCGTATCCGAGCGGCCGACACAACGCCGGGAACCTGATCGATGGGGATGTGCGCACCGAGTATTCATCGGCCAGCAAGGGGGTGGGCACGTTCGTGGATTTCGATTTGGGGCAGCCCATGGCGGTGGCCGGCTTTCGTCACCTCGATCGGAACGACCCCGCCACCGTCGCCCGGTCGCGGTTGACTTTCAGCAACGATCCGCAGTTCGGGGAGGTCCTGAAGACGATCGACGTCGAGCATCCGGCGACGCGGGCGGCGGAGACGAACGTGACGTTCGAACCCGTGACCGCTCGCTATGTGCGTTGGCAGGTGACCGCCGTGGGCCCCAAGCGCTACGGCACGGTCGGCGGGGCGGAGATCCGTTTTTTCCGGGCCGCCGCCCCTGAAACGAAACCGAGCCATCTGCGGATCCACTGCCAACCCGTCCCCGCTTTGCTGCGAACGACGGCCGGGCCGGTGCGACCGCTGCGGCTGACGATCGAGTATCCCTATCGGGAACCAGCCGACGCGATTGTGCGGCTGGGGGAGGCCAAGCCCATCCCGATCCGGCTCCGGCTCGGAACGCACGCCGTCGCTGTAGAGCCCATCCCAGAGGTGGATCGCGAAACCTCGTACCTCGCCACGGTGACCATTGGTCCGCACACGATTCGCAGCGAGATGAAGGTCTGTCCGGTGCGGCACTGGGAGCTCTGGTTCCTGCCGCATTCGCACAACGACATCGGTTACACGCACGTGCAGACCGAGGTGGAGCGGACGCAGTGGTCGCATTTGGAAAAGGCGATCGAGATCGCTCGCCGCACCGTGGACTATCCGCCCGGCGCCCGGTTCCGGTGGAACGTCGAGGTGATGTGGGCCGTCGACAGCTACCTGAAACAAGCATCGCCGCAAAAACGCCAGGAATTCCTGGACGCGGTGCGGCGCGGCTGGATCGGGCTGGACGCTCTGTACGGCAACCAGCTGACAGGTCTGTGCCGTCCGGAAGAGCTCTTTCGGCTGACCGACTGCGCCCGTCGCGTGGCCAAGAGGTACAACTTCGCGATCGACTCGGCCATGATCACCGACGTACCGGGCTACACGTGGGGAATTGTCCCGGCGCTGGCCCAGAGTGGAGTGAAGTACTTTTCTGTCGGGCCCAACCACATCCATCGCATCGGCTACACGTTGGCCGAGTGGGGCGACAAGCCTTTTTGGTGGGTCTCGCCGTCCGGACAAGAGCGGGTTCTTTGCTGGGTGGCCGGACGGAGCTACAGCTGGTTCCATCGCGGCCGGTTGGGCTCGATCAAGCGAGTCAAGCCGGAGACGTTCTTCAATTACCTCGACGAGCTGCAAGCGTCGGGCTATGCGTACGACATGGTTCAGATTCGCTACTCGATCCACGGCGACAACGGACCGCCCGACCCGGATCTGCCCGATTTCGTGCGCCGCTGGAACGGCCGGTACGTGTGGCCCAAACTGCGGATCGCCACGACGCACGAACTGATGACCGAGTTCGAACGTCGCTACGGCGACCGGCTGCCCGAGGCGTGCGGCGACTTTACGCCGTACTGGGAAGACGGGGCGGGTTCGTCGGCTCGCGAGACCGCCTTGGCCCGCAATGCCGCCGAGCGGCTGGTGCAAGCCGAAACACTTTGGGCCTTGCTCGATCGGGCCCGTTTTCCTGATGCGGATTTCTACACCGCCTGGCGCAACGTGATCCTGTACAACGAACACACGTGGGGAGCTTACTGCAGTATCAGCAAGCCCGACAGCCAGCTCACGCGCGATCAATGGAAGATCAAGCAGGCCTTCGCACTGGACGCCGACCGCCAGTCGCGCGAGCTGCTGGCCCGCGCGGCGGCAAAGCGTCGAAGTTCGGAAAAGCCGGTCGCCGCGGTCGACGTCTACAACACCTGCTCGTGGCCGCGTGACGATCTGGTCGTCCTGCCGCGCGGCATGGCCGTAGCGGGCGATGTGGTCCAGACCGCGGACGGGCAGCCCGTGCCGTCACAGCGACTGGCCGACGGACGCTTGGCCTTTCTCGCTCGCGGTGTGCCACCTCTGGGCGCAAAGCGGTTTCTGCTGAAGCCCGGAGCGGCGCGGCGGAAGGGCCGGGCAAAAGCGGACGGATGCAGGCTTATGACTTCGGACCTGGAAATCGGAATTGATCCAACGACCGGGGCGGTCCGGCGACTCGTGTGGAAACCGAGCGGCGCCGACCTGGCCGGCGGGCCGAAGCGACGGGGGCTGAACACGTATCACTACGTTCCCGGCCGTGATCCGAAGACGGCTCAAACGCTGACGGAGCGCGTTACGGTGCGCCTGGAAGACGCCGGGCCGCTGGTTGCCTCTTTGGTGATCGAGTCGCCGGCCCCCGGCTGCCGCGAATTGGTCCGCCGGCTGCGCGTCGTCGACGGCCTGCCCTTGCTGCTGGTGACGAACATAGTGGATAAGAAGCCGATCCGCACGCCCGAATCCGTTCATTTCGGGTTCGACGTAAATGTACCGGGCGGCGTCACGCGTTTGGACACCCCGTGGGCGATCATCCGCCCGGGGAAGGACCAGCTGCCCGGGGCGTGCAAGAACTATTTCAGCGTGGGCCGCTGGGTCGACGTGTCGAATGATCGGGGCGGACTGACCTGCGCGGTCGTGGATGCACCGCTTGTTGAAGTGGGCGCGATTCGGGTCGACGTGGCCCGACCGATCGGTGATCCCAGCGCATGGGCCAAGCATCTCGAGCCGACCCAGACGTTTTACTCGTACGTTATGAACAACTATTGGGAGACCAACTACAAGGCCGACCAAGAAGGCAAGACGGTGTTTCGCTACGTTTTGTGGCCCCACGGCCCGTTCGATCCGGACGCCTGCAAACGGTTCGGCATCCAGTGCAGCCAGCCGCTGATCGCTCTACCGGTCGACGCGGATGATCCGCTGCGCGGGTCGCTGCTCCGCGTTGAACCACAGTCGGTCATCGTGACCATGCTGAAGCCCAGCCGTGACCGGCGCGCTTGGATCGTGCGGCTGTACAATGCGGGCGACGAAACGGTCCAGGCCCAGCTACGTTGGGGCGATCCGGCGCCGAAACGCGTTGCGCTGAGCGACCCCTTCGAGGAACCAACAAAGCCGGTCGATTCTCCGATCCGGATGGTACCCAACGCGATCGCCACGCTCCGCGCCGAGTGGTCTGGGCCCTAGCTCCAGGGCACCGGACGTAACAGGCTGTTTCAAAGACACTGTACGATCATTGCAGGGGAACGGCCTTCAAGGGATCAGCTCTTTCCCTCTGCTGTTCGGCGCACCGCTGTCGTTGGCGAGTGACCGCATCCGGCGCTTTGGAGTGCGGTGACTTGTCGCCGCTATGGCCCGGCTCCGCCTGGCGCAAGCGTGTTGACCCTCCACCCGTGTGGCCAGACGCGCAGAATCGAAAGCGGCAATGGATCGCCGCGCTCCAAAGAGCTGGCTCCTGCAGGAACGTGCCGGCGGAACAGGAGGAGAACCAAGCCAGGAATGCCGCCAATCCCCTGTAACGATGGGTACAGCCCCGCAAAAGCCGCCGCATTTGCCCAAGATCAGTTCCCAGGAATGTTGCTGCGGACTCGTTTTTTTCCACTTCTGACGGACGGGAATGTGCGCCCTGCGCTGCCGAACCATCCGCGATGGCGGGCCTTCGGGGTATATCAGTTCCGGGGATTTGACGAGCCGACTGAGTCCAGGGCGGGAGCCGGGGGCTTGGCGCCCCGGCCGAGT
>DQVB01000675.1 GCA_015661985.1 Planctomycetota bacterium
GCCAGCGGCCGGCCGGCGGCGTCCACCGGAGTTGCTTGCCCGTTACGGCCTTCGTCAGGTCGATGCTGGCGGCGTCATCGGCCGAACCGTCTTTGAGCGGATACGCGCGGGCTCCCACCAGCTTGCCGTCGGGCAACTCCAGTTCAATCGCCTGGCCGGCTTCGCCGTCGGCCGACAAGAAGACCAACCGCGCCGTGCGCGGATCGTTCGCCTTGGCCGCCGCCTTCTCCAGCCAGCCGTAATGCCCGTAGCCCACCTGGTCGTAGGCCCAGAGCGTCATCCCCAGCCGCCGGCATTCCTGATGCACGTAGGCCAGCATGTCCCACCATTCGGGGCTGAACGACGGCGGGTTGCATCGCCCCGGCGATCGCTGGATGGGACAGACCGATTTGACGCCCTTGGCCGCCAGCGTTTCCAGTTGCCAAGTCACTCGTTCCTTGGTCAGCGGATCGCCCTCCCACCACCACAGCGGCACCTCGCCCCAGCGAGCATGGTCGGGCGAGGCGAAGGTCGCACGCAGTTCCTCGTACGAAGGCGCGCGGTTGGATGATTTGGATGATGCTGACTGGTCACCCGAAGCAGTAGTTGCTGCCAGCCCCGAAAGCAGGATCACGCACACTATCCGCTGAGCAAGCCACATGACGAAATGCCCCAATTGCAATCAGACCCCAGCGTTACAAACCTGCAGGGCAGGATGGACATTCCTGTCCGTCATGAGTAGGAGAAAACGCGCAATAACCTGGACATCGTAGACGTGGCAAGATGTGCGGTTTGTCGCACGAGCCGGCCTGGCCGGTCGAGTCCATGATTGACGGGCAAGAATGCCCATCCTACGTTTCCTCAAGCGGGGAGGCTTGCCCTACGTTGGGGTTACTCGAACGTTCAGCCATGACTGTAGCCGCTTCGCACCCCGGAGGCAACCAGGCGGCTGGTTTGCCGCGGCACGCGGCCAGGCGCCGTCCGATCACTCCTCGACAGAGCGGCATAGCGAGCCTACAGTTGGCCACCGACGGGGTCCAACATTGTAGCCCAGAGCAAGCGGAGCCCGGCGCGACGGCCGGCTAACGTGTGAACCGTACACCCACCTCCGGGGCCCGCTTGCAGTCTTCATCAGCAGATAATATGTTGCCAGGGTCCCGCCCGTGAGGGGGACTTTGGGGGCCGGGCTGGGAGGGGGCCACTGAGCAACAGGCGTACACTCAGCAGAGAACCGAAGGTAACTCAGAGATGAACGAGCTCGTATTTCAAAACAGGGACCGAGGCGGAGGGCAAGGCGACCGAGGCGATCTGGCCCGGGAGACGGCGGCGCGGTTGCGTGCCGGCATGGCGGGGCTTGTCGTTTTGGTGGTGTCCGTCTGTTGGATGTGCAGGTCGGCAGCGGGCGATGGCATCAGGGGGAGTTTTGGGACGGGCGATGCGCCGGCCGCGGCAGCCCGCGTGGTAGAGGAAAGCCGAGCGGCCGGCGGAGTGTGCTCGATCGTCGGTACGGACAGCATCGATCTGGCCGCAGCCATATCCAAGCAAGGCCCGTTTCAGGTCCACGTGTTGTGTTCGAGTGATCAGACTTGCCAGAAGCTCCGGCGCGAGGCGGCCGAGCGGGGCGTGGCTCATTTGGTGGCCGTCGATACGTGGTCGGGCGGCGCACTGCCGTACGCGGACAACTTGATCAACCTGGTGGTTGTCCGTGGCCGGCTGGCGGCGGTTGACGACCCTGAAGTGAAGCGGGTGCTGGTTCCAGGGGGATTTGCGGTGGCGCTGGACGATCGGCTTGGCGCGACCGAGCGGTTCCGCAAGCCGTGGCCCCACGCGATCGATGAATGGACCCATTATCTGCACGGGCCGGACGGCAATCCGGTGGCCGAAGACAGGCGGGTCGGGCCGCCGGTCCATTTGCAGTGGATCGGCCCACCGCTCTGGCTCCGCTCACACGAGTCCGACTCGAGCATCAGCACGGTCGTTACCGCTGCCGGGCGGATTTTCTACATCTGGGATGAAGCGCCGATCAGCCTGAGGGGCCAGCATCCGTTGCCGGATAAGTGGAGCCTGGTGGCCCGCGACGCATTCAACGGCGTATTGCTCTGGAAGGTGCCCATCCGCCACTGGGGCTGGCGGGAGTGGAAGCCGTCGTGGTTTTCGCCGCGCCCCGGCGACTTCCCGCTCGACATCCGCAAGCGGCTGGTTGCCGTGGGCGATCGGGTCTACGTGACGCTCGGTTATGACGCACCGGTCAGCGAGATCGACGCCCGCACCGGCCGGGTCTTGAAAACCTACGAGGGCACCGAACACGCCGGCGAAATACTCTACCTGGGTGGCACACTCATCCTGTCTGTCCCCCGCGGCGACCTGCTCCAGGTGCTGGCAGTGGCTGCCGGGAGCGGAGAGGTCCGGTGGCGGAGCGAGCAGCTTTACCGTGGCACGAAGGTGGACTACTACCGCTGGCGAGCCGCGCGCGGGGCTGTGGAGCGGCCGAAGAAGATCTATCCCGCACCGAACCTGGCCACCGACGGCCAGGTGGTGGCGCTGATCGACGGCCCTCAGCTTGTGGGGCTAGACTTCCGCACGGGCCGCGAACTTTGGCGAGCTGATTTCCCGCTCGATCCGGCCGATCTGAACGCCGGGCGCATACAGACGGAGGGCAACCTCTGGAACGGCACGATGATCGTCAAAGACGGGGTCGTGGTCCACGCCAGCCCGCACAAACTGGCCGCCTTCGATGGGCGTACCGGCCGGCTGCTCTGGTCGCAGCCGAAACGGTACATCGGCCATCTTTGGTACGAATGGAAGGAGGTGTTCATCATTGACGGGCGCGTGTGGACTTGGGACGCCGATCTGGTTCGCCAGCCGCTTGACGAGCCGGGCAAACGCAAGCGGGCTTCAGTGTTCCCCGCCTTTGTCAATGGCTACGACCTGCATACCGGCGAGCTGAAGAAGAAAGTGCCGCTCGGGCCCATCTTCAAGACCCACCATCATCACCGTTGCTACAGGAACAAGGCTACGGTGCGCTACATCTTGGCCAGCCGCCGGGGGACCGAGTTTGTGGATCTCGAGCACGGGCGGCACACGGTGCATAACTGGGTGCGGTCCACTTGCCACGTGGGCATGATGCCGGCCAACGGCCTGCAATACGTGCCGCCGCATCCGTGCCAATGCTACATCGAGGAGAAGCTGAGCGGCTTCCTGGCCCTCGCGTCCGGCGATGCAGCCTGGGCACCTGCAAGCGGCGCGGGGCAGGTCCGACTGGTTCGAGGCCCGGCCTTCGGGCAAGCGGCGGGAGGGCCGGCGGCTGACCCGGCGAAAGACTGGCCGGCGTTCCGCCACGACAACCGCCGCAGCGGCGCGACCGAACATCCCGTTCCGGACAGTGCGGAACAACTGTGGAACGTTCGCGTCGGTTTGAAGCTCTCGGCTCCCATCGCCGTTGGCGACCGCGTGTTCGTAGCCTTGGTGGACGAACACGGCGTGGCTTGCCTGGACGCGAGAAGCGGCCGGAGGCTGTGGGCATACTACACCGGCGGGCGGGTCGATTCGCCGCCCACCTACCATGGTGGACTGGTCCTGTTCGGTTCGGCTGACGGCTGGCTGCGCTGCTTGCGAGCGGAGGACGGCCAGCTTGTGTGGAGATTCCACGCCGCACCGGCAAAGCGCTTGGTCGGTGCTTTCGGCCAGCTCGAATCGGCCTGGCCGGTGCACGGCAGCGTGCTGGTCCAAGACGAAACGGTCTATTGCGTGGCCGGCCGCTCCTCGCAACTCGATGGCGGCCTCTACCTCTACGGCCTGGATGTCCAAACCGGTCGCGTCCGCCATCGCCGCCATCTGCGCGGCCCGGACTACAAGCTGGATCCGGAAACAAAACGAATCGTCCTGCGCGGCCCATGCGACGATAGCGTGACGGCCGACGCCCAGTTCAGCCAGAACTTCCTCCTGCCCATGGGCTCGCTTCCGGACATCCTGGCTGCCGGCGACGATACGATCTTTATGCGAACCAGAGCGTTTGATTTGAGGCTGCGCCCGAAGCCGGATGGCCAGCCGAAACTGACGCCCGTCTACGGTTACCTGGACGACACCTATTTCAAACGGGCCCCGTGGACGGTGGAGAGGGAGTTCGGACGGCTCGCCGTGTTCAACCAGCGCCGGGCGATCGTGCTGCGGCAGTTTGATACGCTGCGAGGTCTCGATCCGACGGTGTATTTCACACCCGGAGCGAAGGGCTACACGCTTCTGGCGAAAAGCTTGCGGGTCCGCCGCGAGGAGGGTTGGCTGAGGCGCATCCCGATCCGCGTCCGCGCCATGGTGTTGGCCGGCGAGCGAGTGTACGTGGCCGGACCTCCCGACGTGCTGGATCCGAAAGACCCGCTCGGGCCCTACGAAGGCCGCTTCGGCGGCGTACTGGCCGTCTGCGATGCGGGCACCGGCAAGAAACTGGGCGAACACAAACTGGCCGCCCCGCCGGTTTTCAACGGCGCCGCTGTGGCCCGTGGCCGACTGCTCCTGTCACTCACCGATGGCTCGGTTGTCTGCTACGCCCGACGATAAAGCGACGCCCGGTTGTCCCGTTCTTCGGCCTGCGCAGCGTCTGTTGCGTGGGGCTGGGCGCTCTGGCGGCCACAGGCAAGGGCCGCTCGGCTTTACCGTCCGCTTATTTGCTCCTCCCAATCGTCGGTACGGAATGGAGATGCGGGCAGATCGGCTGAGTCATAGAGGTTCGAGACCGGGTTGCCGGCCCAGGCGTACCGAACGGCCGCCGGCTCATCGACCTGGTCGCTCCAGACTCGCACGCAGTCCTTTCCGGTAATCTCCGCCGCCGCGGCCTCCGGTCCGTAGACGAGCGAAAGTTGCAGGCCGCCGCCCTGGCTGGTGTGGAAGAGACGGCCGTTGGAAAGGATCGAGCCCACGCACGCGTTGGGGTCGATGCTGGGGCCGGACCAGAGCAGGTGGCCGCTGGCCGTGTCGAGGACGTCGGCGTTCACGCCGATCAGGTACGGGTGGCAGAACGTGTGCCGCGTGCAACGGTAGAACTTGGTCAGCGTCTTGACGATCTTCCCCGTCGACTTGTCGACCAGGTAGCAGTCCTTCTGCTGGCCCCAGGCGATAAGGAACTTCGGGCCGATGGTCACCACGTGGATGGCCTGCACCAGGGGGTCGGACTCCCAGATGAGCGAGCCGTCGCGGGCGTCCAGGCAGCGTACGTGGCGTTGGCGCCCGCCGGGCGGCGGGGCGTAGCCGCCCAGGTACAAGCGGCCGTCCTGGCCCGAGATGGTGCAACCGCTGCAGACGGCGTACTTGTCGGTCGCCCAGAGCACGCGCCCGGTTTGTGGGTCGATGGCCGCTGTCAAACCCGGTGAACCGTCCGCCGCTCGACGGGCCGAACCACCGAGGTAGCATGAGTAGTAGAGCACCCCGTCCATCAGGCATAAGCCCCCGTCATCCCCGCCGTAGCCGTACTTGGAAAAATCGACGGTCCACACCACGCGACCCGTTTCCAGATCGTAGGCGCATACCCGCGGCCGCTGGTTGGCCGGAAACGATCGCTGGCCGTGGCCGAAAAGCCATTGCATCCGCTCACCGTCACGGTCGGCCGCGTACTTGCCCGTGCTGAAGGCGTAGAAGACCAGGCCTCGATAGACGACCGGCGGCTGTTGCCGGTTCCAACTGGGCGAACCGCTGAACGGCGCCTCCCAGATCAGCCGGCCGGAGGCGGCGTCCAAGCACCGCAACCGGCATTTCTGGAAACCCGCTTGCGGCACCAGCAGCCGGCCCTCATGGTAAAGCGGCGATGTGTATGAAATGTGCACGCCGGGGAAATACCGCCGCCAGAGCAGCCGGCCGGTCTCCTGCTCCACGGCAAAGATCTGCCCTTCGGCCGTGTGCGTGTACATGCGCCCGCCGCCGCACGTGGAAAAATGCTTGACCGTGCCCTGGTAGCGGCGGATCCACTTGATCCGAAACGGCGAGCCGAACCCTTGGTCGGGTGCCGCGTTCGTATTGGACCAGTTGCCGAAGCTGGTGAACCAGTCGTACTTCGCGTCGGTGTAGTGCGTGCGTAGCGGGCTGCGGATCCTGGCCAGGCCCAAATCCTTCGTGGGAAGCGGTGCCTTGCCCTCCGGGCCGAGCACGTAGAGATAGCCGTCCTCGCAGCCGAAGTAGATGCGCCCGTCGCACACGGCCACCGGTGCGGTGATCGCCTTGCCGAACGCCGCCTTGAACGACCACGGCTTACCCTTGCCATCAAGGGGCACCACGTAGAGCCGGCCGTCCAGCCCGCCGTAGACCGCCGTGTCACGAAGCAAGATGGGCGGGGCGATCGACGGGTACCCGCCCAGCGCCTCGACACGCCGCTCCGCGTCCTCGCCCAACTCGTGCCGGCACAGCCCGAACCCTTCCTCCGGCCGGCAGCGATAGACCCCATCACCACGCACACTGACCGAAGAGAAGCTCAGCGAGCCGGGCAGGCGCGACGCTGTCTCCGTACCGGGCACCGTCACGGCTTCCACTTCGCCGTCCCGCACGCGCAGCACCTCGACTTCGCCAATGTTGTCGAGGTGGTGCATTTGCCGGTAAACGGCCCCGTCCTGGCCAACGCTCAAACCGAACGTCGTGACGCGTGGGGTATCCCGCTTCGCCCAATAGTACTCTGCACGCAGCTGTGCACGCGGGCCCGTGTCCTCAAGCCACAACACCCACTGCCCGGCCGGTATGATCAGCGTGTTGCCGGCGAGGGCAATGTCGCGCGAGCAGCAGAATTGGTCGCCGGCGTCTACACGCTTGCCTTTGTGCTTGACCCAGTCGGCTCCGTTCCAGCGGTCGCCGGCGAAGCCGAGCTTCTGGCGCACGAAGTCCCAAGTCCAGCAGATCGTACCGTCCGGCTCGATCGCGTAGGCACGGGCTCCCAGCGTCACGAAATACACCCGGGCCTCGCCGACCACCGGCGTGCTGAAGATGGGCTCACCGCAGCGAATCTCGCGCACCACCTCGCCCGTCTTGCGATCCAGCACGTAGTACGATCCGGCCGTGGTGCCGAAATGCAGGTACCGGCCGGCGATAGCCGGCGACGAAACGTTGTTGCAATTGGCCGCGCCGCCGCCGGTAGGCCGCTTCCAGATCACGTGCAGCTGTTCCGTGTCGATGCAGAACGCAACGCCCGAGCCGTCCACAACGTACACGCGCCCGCCGGCAACGACCGGGGCGGTAAACACCGCGTCGGTCAGCGGCACTGCGCCGACCAGCCCGAGCGGGACGGAGACGCTCCGATCCGGCACGTCGCCCGAATGCCGGGCGTCGTACTTGAACTGCAACCACGCCCCGTCCGCGGCGGCCACCGACGGCCCGAAAACCACCAGCGCCAGCGCCGCCACCACGCCACAGCAAATCACACGCGTCCTTCCCCACATCAGCTGTTCCTCCACTCTTCGAACCCAAGGCCGGTATCTGAAGCTGCCCTGCATTGTACAGCGCCGAGATGAAACTGGCACCAGTCGGCCATCACCCGGGCTGCAATCACATCCCCCGAGGCCGGCCGACCGCAACCAACAGCGTGCCCCCTCAACGTTGCAGAAAGGAAACGTGGGATGGGTGTTCTTGCCCGTCAATCATGGGCTCGACCGGCCACTGCCGTTCGTCCGCCAAACCGCACATGTTGTGACATCTACGATACCCAGGCCCTTGAACGTCTTGCCCCAGTTATGACGGACAAGAATGTCCATCCTACCGTGGCTCATCCGCATGATCGCCGGGCGGCGGATTGTTCCGCCCGGCATGGAGACGGGCGATCCGGCCATAGCACCCAGGCAATTCGGGATTGGTCATCCGATCCAGTTGACCACCATCCTGCCTATCGCCTTTGGATTGGCCGGCCTCTGGGTGTCTCTGCTCGCTGGGCCACAGGACGACATGCCAGTCGTTAGAGGAGATCAGCCAGCAGGCACCGATCCCCATCGGTCGTCCTTCGCGCGTTGCTTTCGATGGTCCGTTCGAATGCTTCGAAGCCGGCATCCCTGCGAAACGGGACGCCTCCTGCCCACTGCACGCTTCAGGAGGTTGAGCACCACGCCTCGGAGAGCATCCCGGGCACCACGTAGCATCACAACAACGTACCGACATGCGCGCGGCTCGTCCATTCTAGACATGCCGCGTCCAATTGCCCCCGACGCTTCCAGGCTTCCTGGGAATCATCGATGCGACACTGCACAGTTCAATCTGTGGTCGTCTGCCTTCACACCGGGCTGTCGCGATCCTCGAACGGCGATTCATCGACCCACAGCAGTTCCCTGACGGCTACATGGCGAAGTCGCTGAAAGTGCATGGTCGTTGAAAGTGCATCATTGACGCGCGCAACGGCGTCATCGGAGCCTGTGGCCCTCAGCAAGCGGCGAGGCCTGCCTCGATCACGTCTTGCCGTACCGCCTTGAGTGCTCTCGGACGGAAAACCGTGGCCGGTGCGCATCATTCCCGGTCCCAGCTCGACGTCTGCCGCATCGCAGGGTCGGACGGCATTTGCGACCCGGCATTCCGGCCCGGATCATTAGAC
>DQVB01000209.1 GCA_015661985.1 Planctomycetota bacterium
CCGTGGCGGCTGGCGGCTTGTCCTTGTGCGCACGCCGCGTCGCCGGCTTCACACGCTGACTGTCAACCGTCAAATCGAACGATCATCGCTGGATATGGCCATTGCCGACATCGTCATTCTGATCGCGTATCTCGCGGCCGTGTTGTTCTTTGGTCTCTGGGTGGGCCGGGGCCAACGCGATCTGTCCGCTTACCTGCTGGCCGGGCGCAACTTGCCGTGGTGGGGCGTGCTGCTGTCGATCGTGGCCACAGAGACGAGCACGGTGACGTTCCTCAGTGTGCCCGGGATGTCCTACAACCCGGAGACGGGCAACCTGCTATTCCTGCAATTGGCTCTGGGTTTCATCGTCGGTCGGCTCGTTGTGGTCTTTCTGCTCTTGCCGCACTATTTTCGAGGCCAGTTGTACACGGCCTACGAGGTATTGGACCGGCGGTTCGGCGGGCTGACCAAGCAGACGGCGTCGCTGTTGTTCGTGGTGACGCGGAATCTGGCCGACGGACTGCGACTGTACCTGACGGCCATCGTGCTGGAACCGCTGCTGGGACTCGATCTCGTCTGGTGCATCGTGATCATCGGTCTGATCACCATTCTCTACACCTTTTTCGGCGGCATGCGGTCGGTGGTATGGAACGATTGTATCCAGTTTCTGGTGTACATGGCCGGGGCGGTTCTGGCCGGCTGGGTGATCCTCAGTCGGTTGCCGGGCGGGTGGGAACAGTTCGTCGAGTACGGCATGCGGCACGACAAGTTTCGCCTGTGGGACTTCTCCCTGGACCTGAGTCGCACGTACACCTTCTGGTCCGGTCTGGTGGGCGGGGCGTTCGTGACGTTGGCTACCCACGGCACAGATCAGATGATGGTCCAGCGGTATTTGGCCGCCGGCAGCTGGGGGCGCGCGGGCCGGGCGCTGGCCCTCAGCGGGTTGGTGATCCTGGCCCAGTTTGCCCTGTTTCTGCTGCTCGGCGTGGGGTTGGCCTCTTTCTACGACGCCTTTCCGCCGCAGGTGGCCTTTACGAAGCCGGACGAAGTGTTCGCCTCCTTCATCGTCCGCCAACTTCCCGTGGGTCTGGTGGGCATTACGCTGGCGGCCGTTTTCTCCGCGGCCATGTCCACCCTGTCCAGCTCGCTCAATTCGTCAGCCACCGCCGCGGTGAACGATTTCTACTTGCCTGCCACCGGCAGGGATGCGTCGGCTCAGCACGTACTGGCTGTCAGCCGCATACTGACCGTGGGCTTCGGGCTGGTCCAGATCGGCGTGGCCATCGCCGGGTCGGCGATGACGCGCAGCGTGATCGACAGCGTGCTGGCCATCGCCAGTTTTACCAGCGGGTCGATCCTGGGCGTGTTCTTCCTCGGCGTACTGACCAAACGGGTCTCCCAACAGGCCGCCTTGATCGGCCTGGTGACGGGGCTGAGTGTGCTGACGGCCGTGGCCTTCGGCCCCCGGCTGGCCGCCCTCCTTCCCCTGCCTGAGCCGTGGTCGGCCCTGGGCCACTGGCAACTGGCATGGCCTTGGTTCGCCGTGGTAGGATCAATGACCACACTGGGCGCCGGGTGGCTGGCCGGCATATGGAAACCAGCGCGGGTGCAGACCGGTTGAGGAGCGTCACGAGGTGGTAAAGGTGGGCGATACCCGGAGGGCCGGCCTTTGCTTGGGGGTGTGAGTTCGATCATCGAATCATCGAGACCGCAGACGTTACGGGGAAAGAAAGGTTCTGTATGAGAGGCATTGCAACGCCAGCTCTGTCGCAACACGCTGACCGCGGGAGTCCGGACGGAGCATGCCGGGCGCGGTTTATCGCGGCCTTCTGCCTGTTGGCTTCGGCCGCGCCAGGGTCGTTGGTTGGGGCCGCACCGACACCGGGTCGGCTGCCGCAGGCGCGGCCGGAGGCCGCGGGCATGTCTGCGGAGGCGCTGGGGGAAATCCAGAAGGTGGCGGCCCAGGGGATCGCCGAGGGCCAGATGCCGGGGTGTGTGGTGCTCATCGCCCGGCGGGGAAAGGTTGTCTATCTGAAGGCCTTCGGCCACCGCCAGTTGGAGCCGGAACCGGTCCCCATGACCACGGATACGGTCTTTGACCTGGCTTCGCTGACCAAGCCGGTGGCCACGGCCACCAGCGTGATGATCTTGGCCGACCAGGGCAAAGTGTGCCTGGAGGCACCGGTTTGCCGGTACGTGCCTGAATTTGGCTCGAACGGGAAGGAATCGATCACCCTGGTGCACTTGCTGACGCATCAGGGCGGGCTGGTGCCGGACAACCCGCTGAAGGACTACCAGGATGGGCCGGCCAAGGCGTGGGAGCGGATTTTCGCCCTGGATCTGCGCGCCGAACCGGGTTCGAAGTTCATCTACACCGACGTCGGGTTCCTGGTATTGGGCGAGGTGATCCGGCGCGTGTCGGGCAGGAACGTACACGAGTTTTCCCGCGAGCACATCTTCAGGCCGTTGGGGATGACGGAGACGGGCTACCTGCCCGGCCCCGCCCTGCGGCGGCGGGCCGCCCCCACGGAGAAGCGCGAAGGGCGCTGGATGCGCGGCGAGGTGCACGACCCCCGAGCCTACCTGTTGGGCGGCGTGGCCGGCCACGCGGGTCTTTTCTCCACGGCAGAAGACCTGGCCGTCTACGCCCAAATGATGATCGGGGGCGGCCAATACCGGGGCGTGCGGATCCTCAGCCGCCGGGCGGTCCAGCGGATGACCTCTCCCCATCGGGTTTCCAGCGGGCGGCGCGGGCTGGGATGGGACATGCGCACCGGTTACTCCTCGAACCGCGGCCGGTCCTTCTCCGACCGCGCCTTCGGCCACGGCGGGTTCACCGGGACTGCCATGTGGATCGACCCCGAATTGGAACTGGTGGTCATCTTCCTCAGCAATCGACTCCACCCGGACGGCAAGGGCACTGTGAATCCCCTGGCGGGCCGCATCGGCACCATTGCCGCCGACGCCATCCGTGACCGGCCCACGCCGCGAAGGGAAAAGGGGGCCGATCACCCGCCCCGCTCGAAACGTCCGACTGTGCTCACCGGGATCGACGTACTCCAGCGGGACGGTTTCCGAGCTTTGGCCGGCGGCCGCGTCGGCCTGATCACCAACCACACGGGGGTCAATCGCCAAGGGATCGGCACGCCGAAGTTGCTTCATGAAGCGGAGAATGTGCAACTGGTGGCCCTGTTCAGCCCGGAGCACGGCTTGCACGGGAAGCTGGACACCGCCTCCATCGCCGACGGCCGCGACCCCCGGACCGGCTTGCCGGTCTTCAGCCTCTACGGCAAGACGCGGCAACCGACGGCAGCCATGTTGGAAGGCATCGACACGCTGGTCTTCGACATCCAGGACATCGGGACTCGCTTCTACACGTACATCTCGACGATGGGCTTGGCCATGGAAGCGGCGGCCCGGGAGGGCAAGCGGTTTGTCGTCCTGGACCGTCCCAACCCGATCAATGGCGTCGACGTAGAGGGCCCGGTGCTGGACCGGGGCCGCGAGTCGTTCGTGGGTTTTCACCCCATCGCCGTCCGCCACGGGATGACCGTCGGAGAGCTGGCGCGGATGTTCCGAAGCGAACGGAAGTTGGACCTCGAGTTGGAAATCATCCCGCTGGAGGGCTGGAAGCGGACGGACTTCTTCGAAGATACGGGCCTCCGCTGGATCAACCCCTCGCCCAACATGCGCAGCCCGACCGAAGCCCTGCTCTATCCCGGTATCGGCCTGCTGGAGACCACCAACCTTTCGGTGGGCCGCGGCACCGCGACGCCTTTCGAGCTGATCGGCGCCCCATGGCTGGACGGCCGGCGATTGGAACAGGCCCTGGGGGCAGCCCGACTGCCGGGCATCCACTTCCGCGCCGTGGAGTTCACGCCCACGGCCAGCAAGTTCGCGGGCGAGTTGTGCCGAGGTGTGAGCTTCCGGATCACCGATCGCCGTGCTTTTCGCCCCTTGCGCACGGGCCTGGAAATCGCACGCCAGCTTCATCTCCTTTGGCCGGAGATCTGGAACGTCCGTGCCTACGACCGCCTCCTGGCCGACAGAAACGTCCTCCGAGCCCTGCTGGACGGGAAGACCGTGGCCGAAATCCAAGCCGTCTACCGCCATGAACTGGAAACGTTCAAAGCGCGCCGGGCTCGGTTCCTGCTGTACTGAGGCGGCCTCGGTCGACCGTGAAACACGGTGCGTCACGCGGAGCGTCACCCGGCCGGTTGCTCTGGTGCGAGCAACGTTGCCTGTGCCTTCGCCGGTCGCTCGCGTGCGGGGGAGCAGGCCCCAGTCGGATCGCCGGGGGTGGCAGTCTGGTCGTTTTCCGAATGGCCCGTCTCCCCAAGCGACTGGATGGCTGCATCGATGGCGGCCAACTGTTCGGCCCTTTCGGCTTGCGGTAGCCCGCTTCGCGCCGGCACGGGCCTGCATCGGGGCTGTTGGTCAGAGGCGATGTTCGCACGAGCATCTTGCACCGGACGGCCAGCTGCCCAGGAGGGCTGTGTCCGGACGGTCCTTTGATCCCGCTGCGGGGTCGGCTGGCGCTGTTCTTCCTCTTTCTCCTGCTGTCGCCGACCGGGCTGTTCGGTTTGTTGCTCGTATTCCGCGTTGACACTGGCCAGAGAACTACGGCTCGATTCGACCCCCACGCGGATCCGCGTCGCTGCCGAAGGCTGGTGGCTACCACCCGTGGGTGGAGCAAAAAGCGGAGTGGGAGGCCTTTCCAACAGAGGAAGGGCCTGGCCCGTGGCCAAATCCAGAGAAACGGGCCGCTGGGGACGGCCGACCGGCTCCACCGCCGCCCGCTGCTGGGCCAACCGCTCCCCTTCCGTGCCGACCAGGCCGGGGTCGATGGGCCGCACCGAGACACGGAACCACGCTTCGTCGGGTTGGAACCCCTGGTCCCAGACGCGCACCAGCAGGTCGTAATCCCCCTCAGCCTGCTCCGCTGTGGGCGTCCAACTGAAACGGCCCGTACGGGGATCGATGGTCGCCCCCGGAGGAGTTTCACCCACCAGTTCAAAGGTCAACGGATCGGGCGGAAGATCGGCGTCGCGGGCCACCACGTCCAGCGCCAACCGACGGCCGGCGTAGGCCGTAAACTGCGGAGGCGTTTCGCCCACCGGTCGACCTCCGATCGATTCCAGCACGGGCGGCTGGTTGGTCTCCCAGACGCGCACCAGGACGACGCGGAACGTGGTGGCGCCGATCGAATCGGTCACACGCACCGTGATCGGATACGCTTGCCGGCTGCCATCCCTTTCGCCGGTCTGCCAGGTGAAATGGCCGGTGTCCGGATCGATCGACGCGCCGTCCGGCAACGGTGTGCCGTCGGGGGCGGCGGGATCGAGCGAAAAGGTCAGCTTGCCCACGCCGCCGGAAGCCTCGACGGTGAACTCGACCAACTCCCCTTCCCATACCGACTGCGGCGGCACGGATTCCATGTCCGGCCCTTCGGCCACCTCGATGTCAAACACCTGGTCGACGGCGTTGCCGGCCAGATCCGTGGCCCGCACGGCCACCGATGGATCTGCGTCACCGACGCCGGCGACCCACGTTACGACGCCGCTGGCCGGATCGATTACCATCCCGGCCGGAGAACGGACCAAGCGGTACGTCACTGTCCCTTCCGCCTCCTCGGCCGTTTGCACGTCGTAGCGATAGGGCCGCCCCGGGAGGGCTATCGGACTGGGTTCCGATGTGATGTCCGGCGGCGTGTTGTCGATGACGAGGGCCAGCGGTTCAGACGGCTCGCTGACCAGGTCAACCGTTCCACTCCGATTGCCCACCTCGACCGGCTGCTCCCGCAGCGTCTGTACCGCCGTCAGTTCGTGCCTTCCTTCAGCCAATCTGCGGGGATCGTCCAAACGGATCGTCACACGCCAAGTCCCATCGTCGTCCTGCGCGCGGCCCAATTCCGTCTGCGGCAGTTCCACCCCGTCGAGCTGCAGTGTGACCTCGGCGCCTTGGATCACGCCGCGGACCACCAACCGCAACGACTGGCCCTCCTCTTCCAGTCGCCTCACGCTGGTGATCCCGTCGCCTTCGCGGCCTGTGTCCGAAGCCGCAGCCAGCGCGAGCGACGGGGACGGCGGGGCGATGAACACGGGAACGAACTGCAGATCCCAGAACCCGCTCAACCCGCGCGGGTCCGTCTGCTCCTCGTCCACCTCGGAAAACGCGTTCACACCCACCAACACGCCGCGGACCCCCACAACGCCGTTGGCCGGCCTGATCGTGGCCCGCCCCGTGGTCGGATGGACGGCGATCTCCAGGTCGGGTTGGCGCGCGCTGCGCCAGTCCTGGCCGGGAGCCGGCCAGCGGGCCAAGTTCCAGCCGCCGTAGTAGACGGCGTCCCCCTCCACGTCGATGGCCGGGATGTCGAACGAAACCGGCTGGCCAGCGCTGGTTTGGATCGGGTCGATCGCCCCCAGGAAGGGAAAGCTGTCTTCCCCATCCGGCGCGATGCTCACATGAAACGTCTGCCGCGTCTGCTCCCCACCGGCGCTGCGCGCCGTCACGGTCACGTCCGCTTCGCCCGCGGTGCCTTCGGGTGCCGAAAGCCGCAGCACGGCGTTCTCTGCGTCGTCGAAGCGAGTGATGGAACTGATCACCACGTCTTCGATGGGCCGATCCCCGGCACCGACCGGCACCGACTGGATCGCCTCACGCACATCATCCCCTTCAACGAGGAAGCCGAAAATCGAATGGTTGAAGTCCAAGAACCGCGTGGGACCCGCGGTGATGAAGAACTGCGAGTCGTTCGTGTCGTCCAGGCTCTTGGCCATGGAGAGCACCCCACTGCTGGTATGCATCAGCAGCGGATGGAACTCGTCGTCGAACTCGACCCCCGAGCCACCCGTGCCATCACCCCGGGGATCCCCACCCTGAATGACAAAGGGCCGGCCGTCGCCGAAGGAGGCCACACGGTGGAAGGTCAAGCCGTCATAGAATCCTTCGGCAGCCAACCGGCTGATGCGCTCGGTTGTGCCCGGCGCCAGGTCGCCGAACAGCTGGAAGACCATATCGCCGAATCCGTCGACGGACATCTTCAGGCTCGGGTTTCCCTGGATCACCTCCACGGCCAGCGCCGGGTTCGAGCTGGCCACCTCGTACTGGATGGCCTCGCCCCCCGCTTCGCCGTCCAAGGCCACGTGGAGCGGGGCGCCGGCCAAGACGGTCACGTCGGCCAGCGGCCCGAGCGTGGGGGCGGCCAGCAAGCAGCGGCCCTCCAGAGGTTCGATCCTCCTCGGCCGCAGCCTACCAAAGCTGCGCCGCCGCGA